>JAOUJR010000173.1 GCA_029883145.1 Nitrospirota bacterium | reverse complement strand
CCCAACTCCACAGTTCTTCTCTTGCAGGAACTGTCACTGCAATAATCCCTCCCTTTTTCACAACTCTAACAGCCTCTTTAAGCGGCATAATATCATCTTGAAAATGCTCAATCACATCAAATAAACCTACTATGTCAAAACAGTCGTCTTTAAATGGCAGGTTGTTTGCATCTCCTTGAACTATTAGAAAACCAGGCCAAGCCTTCTTTATAGCATTAGGGTAAAACTCGTATCCGGTGACCTTATAACCTTTTCTCGACAGAAAGCTACTTACATTACCTGTACCACAACCGACCTCAAGAACTCTGGCAGGTGGAGCGAAAAATTTTTTCATCCTGTCAAAAATCCATTTTTTTCGTACCTTGAACCAGAAGTGTCTTTCTTCAGCGGTTTTTAACTGGTCAAAGAAGGAAGGATCGTATGTTTCAGACTGTATCATATAGAGTACTTAAATAGTTACACTTCATCCACATACTGAGTTCTATTCCATCAGACCATTTGAAATGTTCGACTGATTTATGTTATAAGGCCTTTGCAAAAACAGTATCATATCCTTTGATATAAAAACCAAGCTTTACGTAAAAATTCATTGCAGTTATATTTTTTAATTGTGTTCGAATACTGACGAAGTGAATGTCCTGTGTTTTAAACCATTTTATAGCTTCATCTATGAAAATTGTTCCTAATCCTTTGCCTCTAAAATCTTTCCTTATTCCAATAAGAGGGATTTCTCCCATGGTTGGAGAAGATTTTTTGCAGGTAATAAAGCCTTTTTCAGGAATACAAAACACTACATCTGCAATCTTACCTTTTACTGAATTTTCTATCCACACCTGATAAAGCCTATCTGCCTCATCTTTTGAGAAAAAGGGGTCACTGTAAAAACGACTCTCTAAAAAAAGTGATTTAATCATCTTTTTAAGCATAGAGATATCTTTTTCAGTAGCTATCTTTAGGGATTTTCTTATTAAAGAACTCCTAATCTTATCTTTATACAAAAACTTGTCAGTTTCAATTGCCCAGGTGACACCGATATCTGAAAGATAAAAGCCTAAATTTTCTAAAGTTTTAATAAGAGCAGTGTGTTGTGATGGAATCTTGCATATAATATATTTAAAATTGTTTAATTTTGCATTTTTAAGTGCAAATTCAATTTTTCGTGGCGATTTGGAAACTATTTTTAACTCGCCAATTCTTCTTTTGAAAAAATCACTATCCCATGTTAATTCATTAATCATCTGTCAAACTAATCAATGTATTCCTTTGCAATATAGAGAGGTCTTTTCTGAGTCTCCTGATATGTCCTCCCAAGGTATTCTCCAAATATACCAAGAACAAGTAATTGTATGCCTCCGACAAAGAAGATAGATACAATTATTGACGCATATCCCAAAACTGGAATTCCGTGAAAGATTTTTTGGTAAATAAAATATATCCCGACAATAAAGCTGATAAAAGAACATGTGAAACCAATATATGCCGCCAGTCGTAAAGGTACTGTGGAAAAAGAGGTAATCGCATGAAAGGCGAGAATGAACATTTTTGGAATATTGTATTTGCTTTGCCCCTTAAGTCTCGGCGTATGTTTTACTTCCAATGTTGATGTTTTAAACCCTACCCAAGCCATCATTCCATGGATGAATCTCGCATACTCTCTCATCTCATTTAATGTGTTCACATGTCTTCTGCTCAAAATTCTCAACATTGTTTGTCCCTGAGGGATATCAACACCTGAAAATCTTCGCAATATCCACCAGAATAGTTTCGAGGTGATCTTCTTCAAGAAAGGGTCCTGCCTTTGTTGTCGTATCCCGTATATCAATTCATATCCTTCTTTAAATTTATTATATAGTTTTGGTATTTCCTCTGGTGGGTCCTGCAGGTCGCCGTCCATCAAAATAACTGCATTACCCTTTGAATAATCAAGTCCTGCGGAAATAGCAATATGGTGTCCAAAATTTCTTGAAAAACTTATTCCCTTCACCCTCGGATCTTTTTCGTGGAGCTCTTTGATAAGTTCCCACGAGTGGTCAATACTCCCGTCATCTACCAGTATAATTTCATAATTGTCCGGGGGGTGTCCCGCGTCGCTGCATAGTTTTTCCATTACATCAGTCAAACGCCTGTATAGTTCCGGGATATTCTCCTCTTCATTGTAAATAGGTATAACCACTGAAAATTCAGGGGAGGAGTTTTGCATATTCATTGACCTTTTGCATAGGCAACAATAAATGAATCATTTACCATTTAACCATGTCATTTTTATTAAAAGAATTTTATAATATTTTTCATGAAAAGGATAGAGTTTTTCCACCATAGCATTGACGAAGAGGACATAGAGAGGGCAAATGGCGTCCTCAGGTCAATATTCCTTACCACTGGCAAAGAGGTTGAGGAGTTTGAGCAGAAATTCTCTCAATACATTGATAAGAGATGCACCGTGGGACTTACGAGCTGTACCGCTGCCCTTCATCTGAGCCTCATTGCCTTAGGTGTCGGCCCTGGAGATGACGTAATTACCACGCCGATGAGCTTCTGCGCTACAGCAAATGCAATATTGCATGCCGGGGCTAGGCCAGTCTTTATAGATGTAGAGGAAGAAACAGGTAATTTAAATGCAGAACTTATTGAATCAGCTATTACCGAGAGGACAAAGGCTATTATTCCTGTGCACCTCTATGGACAGATGTGTGATATGAAAAGAATTAAAAAGATAGCAGAGAAGTATAATCTTAAAATCATAGAAGATGCTGCACATGCGATTGAGGCTTCAAGAAATGGCATAAGGGTAGGGGAGCTATCAGAAGCAGTATGTTTTAGTTTTTATGCCACTAAAAGTATTACCTCTGGAGAAGGTGGTGCGATAAGCACTGATAATAGAACACTGGCAGAGGCTTTTAGTATGTTGAGACTTCATGGGATTGACAGAGGTGCTGCGGACCGATATACCAAACGCTACCATCACTGGGATATGCCACTTCTTGGCTGGAAATATAACATGGATAACATTCAGGCTGCGCTTCTAATTGGCCAGCTTGAGCGAATTGAAGAACTATGGCAAAAGAGAGATCTGCTATGGAAGATATACGAGATGGAATTAACTAATGTGAGGGGGATAAGGCTTCTCAAAAGTCTTTCGGGATTTAAACACGCGAGACTTATGTTTACCGTGCTTGTATCTCCCGACAAAAGGGATGCTCTTCTCTGGACACTTCAGGATCGTGGCGTTGGTGTTGCAGTTAACTACAGGCCAATTCATTTACTCAAATACTATAGAGAAACATTTGGTTATCGTGAAGGAGACTATCCTGTAGCAGAAGAGATAGGAAAAAGCACAATATCACTTCCTCTTTATCCAGCCCTGAAAGAAGAGGATATAAAATATATTGTTAAGGTATTGAAAGAGGAAATCATATGACTAAATTTTTATGGAGACAAAAATGAAGACAATTCTTGTGACAGGTGGTGCAGGTTTTATCGGGAGTAACTTCGTTGATTATATCTTCAGAAAATATCCTGATTTCAGAATACTCGTCCTTGATCTTCTTACCTATGCAGGTGATATAGAAAATATTCCGATAGAAGTGAGAAACTCAGGCAGGTTCGAGTTCTGGTATGGTGATGTGAATAACCTTGATCTTGCGAGTGACCTTGTGGAAAGGTCTGATATAGTTGTGCACTTTGCAGCAGAGACTCATGTAGCCCGGTCCCTTTACGCACACAGGGTATTTTTTGTCACAGATGTTCTTGGTACCCAATCAGTTGCAAACGCAGTTCTGAAACACTCTGATAGAATAGACAGATTTATCCATATATCCACTTCTGAGGTGTATGGCACTTCAGTATATGAGCCAATGGATGAAAATCACCCTCTCAATCCAACAAGCCCCTATGCCGCAGCGAAGACAGGTGCAGACAGGCTTGTATATTCATATATCACAGCTCATGATTTACCTGGTGTAATAATAAGGCCGTTTAATAACTATGGACCAAGACAGCATCTTGAAAAGGTCGTTCCTCGTTTTATCACGAGCTGTATCCTTGGCGAACCTCTTACAATCCATGGTGAAGGCTCTGCCTCAAGAGACTGGGTTCATGCAGTAGATACCTCAAGAGCGATTGACTTTGCAATCCATGCCTCTATAGAGACGGTCAGGGGAGAGGTTTTTAATGTTGGCACAGGTCGTAGTCTGAGTGTCATTGAAATTGCTCGTAAAGTGCTTGGAATATTCGGTCTTAATGAGAGTGAACTTCACTTTATGTCAGATCGTTATGGTCAGGTCCAGAATCATATTGCCTCGTATGATAAGGCTAAAAAGATACTTGGGTTTACCCCTGACATAACCTTTGAAGATGGTCTCAAACAAACTATTTATTGGTATAAAGAAAACAGGAACCTATGGGAAAAACAAATCCCTCTAAGGCATGTACCAGTAAAAGCAAAGGATGGCTCAGTAATATGGTATTAGATATAGAAGTATTCAGTGCGTTAGCTATACATTGACGGTCATATCTTTAGCCTATCTCTACATTATCGAATCTCTTGATGCTCAGACGCAGTGAGATAGCAGTTATCGCCATATTTACAAGAAGTAAAGTAAATATCACAGCTCCAATCATAAACCACGTCTTATCAGTAAATTCAATGGTGGCTGCTTCCTTGAGA
>JAOUJR010000245.1 GCA_029883145.1 Nitrospirota bacterium | reverse complement strand
TATAGGCGATATTCGGATCGGAGATAAGATTAAGTATCCTGTGTCTGATACCCATTTCTTCTCTGATGACAGTTGTATTTGCTGTATTTAAAATCTTTTCACCAATAACGGTCCGAACCTTTCTCCCATTTATGTCTGAGAGAAGCGTATTGAGGTCTTTACTCACGAGGTCTATCACATTCTTTTTTAACGCCTCTTCTTCTGTTGCAGAGATGCTTTTCCTCACTGCATCTTCAGCCCACTTTGCATTCCTCCCACTCCTCTCTGCAAGAGACTTTATATAAGCTGCTGCATCATTCGTTGCTTTCTCAGCCATTACCTTGTCTATCTTTTCGCCAATACCTACCGGATGAGCTGCGCCAATGTTTGTACCTGGTGCCATGGCTGCAACATTGGCTGCTAACATGATAAAAACACCTGCAGAGGCTGCCCTGCTGCCACTTGGTGAGACGAAAACCACAACAGGAACTTCACTCCCAATGATATCTTTTACAATAGTTCTCATGGAAGTGTCCAGTCCTCCAGGGGTATCCAGTTCAATTACGAGTGCTTCAACCTTCTTCTCATTTGCTTTTTTAATATTCTTTCCGATGTATTCTGATGCCACAGGATTTATGACACCATGCATGGTAATCACCATCACATTCCTTTTTGGCTCTTCAGAAAAGGCACTTACGGAAAAAAAAAGGGCAAGAAAAATGAGAAATATACTCTTCGCACACATCCCTGTGTGTTGCATAAATATATAAGGAAGCTTTCTATAAAGCTTGTGTGTTCCCATTTTTAATTGTAGCTTTTAACTGGATAAATTGCAATAAAGGATCAGGGTGTGATGCTCCTCAGTTTTAACCTAAAGGAGACTTCTTGTGAAGCCTAATTTTAAAATAGACCTCTTACCTTACCTGTTTCTCTATTCACATCAACGCGGCGATATGCTGGGTCAGAGGATGTCCCTGGCATGAGGCTGATGGTACCTGCTACAGGAACCACAAAGCCTGCTCCGCCATAAAAAAGCACATCTCTTATGGGGAGAATCCATTCTTTTGGTACACCTTTGAGAGCAGGGTCAGAGGAAAGACTGAGATGGGTTTTTACCATGCAGGTAGCCATTTTTTGCATTAATGGATCTTTCTCAATCTTCTCAAGCTTTACCGCTGCTTCGGGTGTAGCGATCACGCCGTCAGCACCATAGACCTCTTTTGCAATTAATTCTATTCGTTTTCTCAGCGGTGTATCAAGGTCATAGAGAAACTTGAAATCATTCTTGATCTCACATGCCTCGATTACCACATCTGCAAGTTCCGTTGCACCATCACCACCTTTAAGCCAATGCTCTGATACAGCAACCATGGCACCTGCTTCTTCCGCAATGCGTCTGACAAGTTTAATCTCATCTTTTGTATCTGTATGGAAAGCATTGATGCATACAACAGGATTGATGCCTGCTTTCTTCACGGTATTTATGTGGTGTATCATGTTTTCACATCCCTTTTCTAAAAGAGGGATATTTTCTTTTTGATATTCTTCAGGAAGTGGCAGGCCAGCAACAACCTTTGGGCCTCCACCGTGCATCTTGAGCGCCCTGATTGTTGCTACGATAACCGAGCAGTGAGGGGTGAGACCACTGTAACGGCATTTGATATTCCAGAATTTCTCGAAACCGATATCAGCGCCAAACCCTGATTCTGTGATATGGTAATCAGAAAGTTTTAGGCCAATACGGTCTGCAACAATAGAAGATTGGCCCACCGCAATATTTGCAAACGGTCCTGCATGCACAAATACCGGTTGGCCTTCAAGTGATTGCAGAAGATTTGGATTAATTGCGTGGCGCATCCATGCGGTCATCGCACCTGCTACTTCAAGGTCTTCAGTTGTTACAGGTTTGCCTGTCTTATCATAGGCAACTACGATCCTGCCCATGCGTTCACGAAAATCCTTCAGGTCAGTAAAGATTGAGAGTATCGCCATGACCTCTGAAGATACCGCAATGCCAAACTTTGACTCAATGATAAAGCCATCCATCTTGCTTTTGCCGAGGCCAATTATTATACGGCGGAGAGCCTGTGCACAGAAATCCATAACCCATCCCATCTCTACATTACGAGGATCTATATTCAGACGATTAAGATTTCGTTTGGCAAGTTGCTCATCTGAATAGTTGAACTCATGTTGTAATCTTGCAGTAAGCGAAACCATTGCAAGGTTGTGAGCATTCATAACTGCATTAATGTCACCAGTAAGTCCTAAAGAGAATTCTGTTAAGGGAATACATTGGGCAAGACCACCTCCTGCCGCGCTTCCCTTAATATTCATTGTAGGGCCACCAGAGGGCTGGCGTATTGCAGCAGTAACCATCTTTCCGCGTTTTCCCATGCCTTCAACCAGTCCCATCGTTGTTGTTGATTTCCCTTCTCCAAGTGGTGTTGGTGTAATGGCAGTGACCTCGATATATTTTCCATCAGGTCTATCTTTCAGACGGTGTAAAACCTTTGCAAAATCCACCTTCCCGACATAGTGTCCGTGGGGGAGAAGCTCTTCTTTCTCAAGTCCGAGTTCCTCGCCCAACTGGTAGACGGTTTTCATATGTGCCTCTGCATCTTCTGCAATCTCCCAATCTGCATATTTTGTTGGATCAAGTGGCATTGTAACCTCCTTTTTGGACTATAGTTCTTAGCTTATAGTCTGAAAAACAATAAATAACAACTGACAACTATCAACTGTCAGCCATTGGCTATCAGCTATTTCAGTAGCTAATTAACGCACTGAGGAATTTGTCTGTCATGCGCCTGACGTTCTTGCTCATCACAATAGCAATTTTTTTTGTGATATTAAATGCAAGTGATATGTCTTCATCTGTGAGTTTTTCGAATTTGTCTTTCGGAAGAAGAAAAACTTCAGAGTCTTCAGTTGCAATGGCACCTGCTACATGTTGTCTCTTCTCGAAAATTGACAACTCTCCAAAAAAATGCCCGGGAGTGAGGACAACAAGGGTCTGTCTCCAGCCATCAGGAGTTACCCTTGTAATTTCGACCTTACCTGTGTGAAGAAGGTATATTCCCTTTGTGTCGTCTTTTTCTTTAAAAAGGTATTCTCCTTTTTTGAGCGACATTTTTTTAGTAATCCCGGCTATTTTTTTTAGCCCTTCGCTGTCGAGATCTTCGAGTAAGATCTGTTTTTTTAATACCTCTGTCTTTACCATAACCCCTCCTTTTTTGTTAGGTTGATTGAGGGTGAGATTTTCTTAACCCTACCCTCAACCTTAACCTTGTATTTTATTAATTCGTTCTACCTTTACTGCACACACTTTTAATTCAGGTGTCTTACAGAGAGGGTCATGTGCAGTATTTGTAAGCACATTTGCTGCAGCCTCTTTGAAATGGAACGGTATGAATACCATACCTCTTACAGGCCTATCTGAGATTAGTACCTTGATATCTATAGAGCCTCTCCGAGATGATACTTTAACTGTGTTTCCATCATTCACGCCCAATTGCTTTGCATCGTCAGGATGAATCTCGAAATAAGCCTCAGGCGATACTTTGTTCATTG
>JAOUJR010000172.1 GCA_029883145.1 Nitrospirota bacterium | reverse complement strand
TTACGAGAGTAATTCTATATTATCTTATCCAAGGTGTCAATAATCAGTATCATAAACTTTTGAGTGTAGATCCGTATATAGAAGGAGGTAATGATTTATAAACCATAACAAGCCTGCACAATCAGTGTGCAGTGCAAACACCAGAAGGAGGTGAATTTATGAAAGAAGAGGGGACTTTTAGTAAAAAATTTCTTGCTGCATTAGAGTCTCGCGGTATCAAAAGAAGGGACTTCCTGAAATACTGCGCTGCAACAGCAGCAGTGTTCGGACTCTCGGAGTTCGAATTTACCACAAGACTTGCCCAAGTAGTTGAAGCTGCAGCTAAGAAACCACCAGTTATCTGGATAGAAGGGCAGAGCTGCTCTGGATGTACAATCTCTTTCACTCAGAGCTATCCTCCCGTTGGGAGTATTATTCTTGATACTATCTCACTCAGACATCACGATGCCGTTATGGCAGCTTCAGGTGATCTCGCAGAAAAAGCGTTCCATGACACAGTAAAAGAAGGTGGCTATGTGTTAATCGTGGAAGGTTCTATTCCAACTGCTGACGATCGTTTCTGTATGGTTGCTGGAAAGCCATTTAAGAAAATGGTAGAAGAAGCTGGTGCTAAAGCAACTGCTATCATTGCAGTAGGTGCTTGTGCTACCTATGGTGGTATTCCCGCAGCTACTCCGAGCAAAGGCGTAGGGCTTAATAAGATTCTCCCCGGTAAGGCGGTTATCAATCTTCCTACCTGTCCAGTCCATCATGATCACCTGGCAGGAACGATTTTATATTTCTTAACCACAGGAAAAGCACCTGAACTCGACAAGATCGGACGCCCGGTAATGTACTTCAGAGAATCGATTCATGATAACTGCAGGCGCCGTGGTAGTTTTGATGCTGGTAAATTCCTTACCGATTGGAATGATCCAAAACAAAAAGACTGGTGTATGCTCCAGAAGGGTTGTAAGGGCTCAATGACATTCGCAGATTGTCCTGTTCGGAGATGGAATGCCGGGATAAATTTCTGCATCGATTGCGGTGCTGTTTGCATGGGATGTGCTGAACCAGGTTTCTATGCTCAGATGACGCCTCTTTATTCAGCTGAGAGCGAAATTTCAAAGAGAATCATAGCGATGAGAGAAGCCGGTTTAATCCCCAAGAAAGAAAGTTAAAAGGAGGTGAGAATATATGGCTAAGAAAATTACAGTAGATCCTGTTACGAGGATTGAAGGGCATCTGAAAATTGAAGTAGAAATTGAAAATGGTAAAGTGAAAAATGCATGGAGTAGTGGTACTATGGCTCGCGGATTTGAGGCAATGCTCATAGGGAAAGACCCTCGGGATGCCTCCTATGTAACCAGCCGTTTCTGCGGAGTCTGTTATAGTGTTCACCAGATAGCCTCTGCCCGTGCTCTGGATGTGGCCTTTGGGGCAAAGGTTCCATGGGGAGGGAATCTCATTAGAAACTTGGTAATGGGAGCACAATTCATTTATGACCACCCACTTCATTTCTACCAGTTGAGTGCTCTTGATTATATTGATATTATGGCAATTGCGAATTATAAAGGAAAAGATAAGGACCTGTTGGCAGTGAAAGACAAGATAGTGGGGTTAGTGAAAAGCAACGACACCTACCCCCTTACTCCCAGATATGAACCTGATGAGTTTTGCGTGAAGGATCCTGATTTAGTAATCACTGCAGTCAAACATTATCTTGATGCTCTGAAAATGCATATGCAGGCAAGAAATATGGGAGCTATCTGGGGCGGCCGGACACCCCACTACCAGAATATTGTGGTTGGAGGTGTGACTTCATATCCAGATGTCAACCAGGTAGCCCGTTTCCGCACTATGCTTGATAAGCAGAAAAAGTTTATTGAGGGAGTCTATATACCGGATGTCGTTACTTTCGGAACTGGTCCTTTATGGCCATTAGCAAAGTTAGGTGTGGGTGGTGGTCATTACAATTATCTCTCTTATGGTGACTTCCAGTTGGATCCAGAAGGCAAAAAGCTTGTATTTCCAGCAGGCGTTATCGTTGGCTTAAACCCAGCAGCTATCAAAGTTGATCCTGTTGACACCAAAAAAATAACCGAATCAGTGAAATATGGCTGGTATAAGGAAAACAAGCCGGTGCATCCTTTTGATGGCGAGCAGGTATTTAAACTTAACAAAAAGGAAGCGTATACCTTTGTCAAAGCCCCTCGCTATGATGGCAAACCCATGGAGGTTGGACCATTAGCAAGGATGCTCGTAGCGAAAAACCCGACAGTCCTTGATCTGGTAGCAAAAGGTGCCAAACCCGGTGCAGTGGCTCGTCACGCAGCACGTGCCATCGAGACCAAACTTATGGTGGATGCCTGCTATACATGGTTGGATCAACTTATGACTGAAATGACCAAACCTGGATTCAAGATTCATGACACCGAACACTGGAATCCTCCGGACAAAGGCGAGGGCGCCGGATTCCATGAGCCTCCTCGTGGCGCATTAGGGCATTGGATCAAGGTCAAGAACAAAAAGATCGAGAATTATCAATGTGTCGTTCCCTCGACCTGGAATGCCTCACCTCGTTGTGAAAATGGTATTCGCGGACAGTACGAAGAAGCCCTTATAGGCGCTCCAATACCTGATCCAAAGAACCCGATCAATGTGGTGAGAGTAATCCGCTCTTTTGATCCATGCCTCGCATGTGCAATCCACATTATTGATCCGCAAACCAATGAGATTAGGAAGTTCATTATCGAGTGAAAAAAGCGACTAAGCCTTCAGTTTCTAATACCAGGGGGGGAGCTAAAAGCTCCCCCAAAAAAATTGTAATCCTCGGTGTAGGCAATCTTTTACTTTCTGATGAAGGAGTAGGCGTTCATGTTGCTCATGAGCTTATGAAGATGGAATTACCTCCGGATGTCTCAGTTGTCGAAGGTGGCACTGATGGCTTCCGCCTTCTCAATGTCATTACAGAAGCAGATCACCTAATCGTCGTTGATGCAGTAAGAGGTGGTGCTGAGCCAGGCTCCATATATCGTTTCGACATCGGTGATGTTCGAAATTGTCCGTCCGGGTTCAAGACATCAGTGCACCAGATTGGCATCTTAGAAGTCATAGATCTTTCATGCCTTATCGGAAAGACACCTAAAACAACGGTTATCGGTGTCGAACCCAAATCACTGGAAATGAGTATGGAATTGTCACCTGAAATCAAGGCAAAGATACCGAGAATTATTGAACTGATATTCGAAGAGCTCAAAAGGTGTCGTTTATAGCAAAAACTCTTAATATTCTTATACTGTCATTGCGAGCGACCCCGAATGCTTTCGGGTGAGCGTGGCAATCTCACTTTGTAAACAGGAGATTGCGGAGCTTGTTCTGAGCCTGTATTGAGATTGTTTCTGCTAACTCCGTTAGTCTGGCAATTACAGGCGAAGAATCTCACTCCTCGCAATGACACTTTACTTAATGCGTTTGTATTAGATTATAATAAATTATGTGTCTTGCAGTCCCATCAAAGATAGTCAGCATTGAAGATACCACAGCGGTTGTGGATGTCTATGGAGCACAGCGTACAATAAGCCTGCTCCTCATAGAGGAGAATGTAGACATAGGTGACTATGTGCTTGTGCATGCCGGTTTTGCAATCCAGAAGGTTCAGGAAGACTACGCAAAGGAAAGCCTTGAACTTATCAAGCAGTGGTCAGGATTCGAAGAGTCTCAAAACGAAAATGATAGTGATTAACTGCAGTTACTTTGCTTAAGCCTTTTTTGCAAGATCTCCAAAAGCCTTTAAAATCCTGAGGCCAAGTTCTTGACTCTTCTCAGGATGAAACTGAGTTGCAAAGATATTTTTTTTCCATACCATTGAAGTAAAGGTCACACCATATTCGGTTGTCGTGGCGATCAAATCATTATTATCAGGCACAACATAATACGAGTGGACAAAATAGAAGAAGTCCTTATCTTTTATGTTGTTCAGGATAGGCGGTCTTCTCAGAATCTTTATTGTATTCCAGCCCATATGCGGAACCTTAAGTCCACTTTCATGGAATCTCACAACCTTTCCGCTCAGGATATTGAATCCTTTATATACACCAAACTCTTCTGATTCAGTAAAGAGAATCTGAAGGCCGAGACAGATGCCGAGATACGGCTTACCCTTTTGAATAGACTTTATAATCGGTTCTATGAGAGACATCTTTGTAAGATTTCTCATGCAGTCTCTGAATGCCCCAACACCTGGCAGCACAATTGCATGGGCATTATCTACTGCCTTAGGGTCCGATACAACCTTTGCCTTCACACCAACCTTAAGAAACCCATTCTCAACGCTCCTCAGATTTCCCATCCCATAATCAATAATCACAATCATAGTTATATTTTAAAATATATTGTGAATTATTGTTTGAAGGAGCTTTTGAATACAGGGACTAAATCGTTTGCACTCTTGTCCGTGAGAATCAAATAAGCTACAATAAGTTTAATGGAATTTATTTTATTAAAACACCTAAAGAGGTGAAACAAATACAATAGTGAGGGAGCACACCATGGACAAATTAAAACTTGAAGAGTGTAAAATCGAAATAGAAAAAACTAAAAAATCCCGTGAAGAGATACCCGGCATTGTGGAACATCTTGTGCAATCTTGTAATACAGAAGATTGCTTTGATCATGTGGATTTGGAACCTCTTCCCTCAAGAGAATCT
>JAOUJR010000170.1 GCA_029883145.1 Nitrospirota bacterium | reverse complement strand
CTCAACCCCGGTAAAAGGTTTTTTCTTGTGTTTTACAAAATAAAAAACTATAGGGATCACGACATGCTCAATAATCTCAAAAAGAATAAATCCTATAACCAGAACTAAAATAATATTTTTTATTTCCATTGTCCTTTGACCTTCGACTAAGTTTTTATATTATATGATTATTTATTCTGAAAGTTATATGACAACCATTTCATTCTTATATGAAACCATAAGGCTATTTTTGAGTATTTTTATTTTGTAATATCTTCTCTATCTCTGCAATCCTTTTATCATCCACAGGATGTGTAGAAAGGTATACAATCGGCTCTTTCCCTTGCCTCCCATGCTTCATTCTTTTCCAGAATTCCAAAGCTCCAATCGGATTATATCCTGCCTTATCCATTAGACAAATACCAATACGGTCAGCTTCTAATTCCTGTTTCCTGCTAAAGGGAAGTATAACACCAATTCCAGTTGCCAATCCGTAAGCTTGATTTAACGCCTCAAGCATCATAGGGTCATCAACATCCACAATCAAATTCAGGGATACTTGTCCTAATTGTGAAAGCATCGCTGTGCTCATTCGCTCTGCTCCGTGCCGGTTCAAATCCGGCCACCGGCACCAGAAATGAAATAGTAGACCAACAACAAGCATGTATATCTATTGAAGATTGCAATTCCTTGCTATGTCTCGGCTACTAATTTCACAGCCTCAATCCCAAAAGTTCAAATTCTTATTGATTTTTTCATAAGGTCTACACTGTGGTCATTTTTTATCAGGTGAAGATAACGAATAAGCGTCATCTCTGAAAGCGCATACCTTTGTTAAGTAGGTTCATTGCATACCCTTAATTTCTGTTGCATGGTAATCGATGTTTCTCTTTAATTGGTTATAACCAAGTCATCTCTTCGCCGTCATAGCGGCATGATTATTTTCCGGAGGCATTTCGCAATCATTCCTCGAGTCCATAATGACTCATGACGCACACGCGCTTATGCCTCCGTCAATGAAACTCTCGATATCCCGCGCTCCCTATACGGTTCTTTTTTTGTAAGAATCCAATACGTAGCTTCCGCCAAATGTCTGGCTACCGCTCCCACTGCCTTTGCATGTCCCTGCCGATGGCGAATACGCCCATATACCTTGCTTACATGCCGATTAGGCCACTTCTTTCGATGTACTGCCACCAAATTGCCGGCTTCAGAAAAAGCCCACTTTAAATATCTGTTCGTATCTGGCCGCACGCGCCCATATCGTACTTTCTCTCCGCTGGCATGCACACGAGGCACGGTGCCTGAATAAGATGCTAATCGTTCAGGTCCGCTAAAACGCCCAACGTCTCCAACCTCCAAGCAAATAACTACCGCAAGAATAAATCCTACACATGGCATTGTCATTAACAGCTTCGTTTCTTCGTTGGGACTAAATATTTTTTCATCCGCTTCTCAATTTTCTCTATTTGCTGCCCCACCTCATCAAGGTGATGCAATAATGTCTCCAATGCATATCTTGTCTGCTCAGGCAAGAGGTTAATGCACTCTCCTATACGCTTGCGCCCCGTTTTGCCATATATATCGCTGATATCAGTAAATTTATCCTGTAAACCATATTTATCGATCACCGAGTGAATCCGGTTCTTCAGCTTCGTCCGCTCATGGGCGAAGACCATACGTGTGCGAGGCAGTTCCCGTTTGTCTCGTATCTCCAACGGTGGTATCCATACCGTAGGCAGCGTTCCTGTCTGCTGAAGTATGTTCAAACCCCGTGCGTCAAGTTTATCTGTCTTGTTAATCATCCCTAACATTAACTTAGCCTTCCTCGCATGCACCAGTCGAGGGCGCATCCGTGCGTGCTCTATTTCTTCTACTATCCAATACCAGTTCCCTATTGTTTCTACTGCAACCGGAGATCCCTTATCCCATTGGTCAAGAAAACGTGCTATGTTTCCTCTGCCATGATCGATTCGTGCTTCCTTAATAATCTTTCCTTCCATGTTTTGTACCGACGCTGCCGTATAGCGTTTGTGTGAATCAAATGCTATCATATGCATAAGCGTGCCTCCTATTACGGTTTTCACCTATAATTGTTCCTGGTGATATTGTAATCACCGAGGCACGCGCTTTCATATAATCATTCCTCAACTTCGCAGCGGAATGACGCTTATTCGAAATACTTATGTGTATTTGATACAAATAAAAAATTATCATGTTTAACCAAATGCTACATCAAGTACCATCATTACCGCAAAACCAATCATTGCTCCTGTAGTTGCTAAATCCGTATTGCCTCCACGCTGAGATTCTGGAACGAGCTCCTCAATTACGACAAATATCATGGCGCCAGCAGCAAAAGACAGAGCATATGGTAGGATAGGCTGTGCAAGAATAACAGCCGCTGCGCCAATAACACCTGCAATTGGTTCAACTATTGCCGATAACTGACCATACCAGAAACTTTTCAAACGAGACATCCCCTCACGGCGAAGAGGTAGAGATACTGCAAGACCTTCTGGAAAATTTTGTATCCCGATACCAATAGCTAATGCGATTGCTCCTGCTAAGGTTACAGATGGTACACCTGCAGCAACAGCCCCGAAGGCAACTCCCACTGCAAGTCCTTCTGGGATGTTATGCAATGTTATGGCAAGTATAAGCAATGTGCTCCGTTGCCAACTTGTTTTAATCCCTTCAGCTTCCTCCTTCGGGAAACCGAGGTGCAGATGAGGAAGTATTTTATCAATACCTCGTAAGAATATACCTCCCAAAAGAAAACCTGCTGCAGCTGGAACCCATTCAGGAATGTCTTTGCCCTCCGACATCTCAATAGCTGGAGCAAGCAGTGACCAAAAACTGGCAGCAACCATAACTCCAGCAGCAAAGCCAAGCATCGTATCGAGTATTTTTTTACTTATATCCTTGGCTATAAATACCCCTGCCGCCCCAAGAGCAGTCAGCCCCCATGTGAAACAAGTTGCAATAAGAGCCTGCAGCACAGGATGGAAATGTTGAAAAAAATCTATCAAATTTTCAATTTTCCCCAATCCGTATTAAAGAAAGATAACTCTTATAATTTGATCTGTAAACAAAATTACAATATGGTTAATTCATGCTTGAATACTACTCGCTTTTGAGTATCACACCAATTATAGGAACTCTTTCTAATAGATCTGCTCCATGTGGTGCTTCTTGGAGAGCTTCTGTTAAGTCTTCTCCTGCTTGATGAAGAACTTGATGTTTTCCAATTTTCCAGAAAAAACTATTGGATACATCATATACTTTTCCATTATATGCTATATACGGTTTAGTACCATTTTTACCACTATGTTGAGAGAGTTCTTGCTTTTTAAACTTTTTCATATAAGAACTTGGTGGTCATATTGTAAATTGCAGAGGGGTTAATATTACTACTTATAGTGCCCCTCTGTTTTTTCATTTTAGAAATTTAGAGACAAAAGGAGATGTATCTCCACGACGCATGAAGTGCCCAGAAGGTCCCTCACCTAAAAATTCAGAAAACCATGATTCGTGTTCTATTTCCTCGTTGAGGATCGCCAGAGATAGATCATAGGTTCGATGATCTTTTCCAGAAGTCATATTGCATATGTGAGTATATCCCCTAACTGCACATCTCTCAGCCTCTACGAGAACCTTCAGCATTGCTTGAATGTCTCTCGGGTCCTTTGGCAGGCTTGCTGGAGGACAGGCTGAGATATCATGAAAATCGTTCATTTTCTCTGGCAGCTTACCACCTAATTCATAAATGCGTGGGACGAGTGCTTCGAAATGATTTCTGTCTTCAATACGTGCTACTTCAGCAATCTCCTTTATTCCCTCGCCATCTAAACCTATTAGGTTTACTCTTAAAATTGTGTAGTAATAGTATGTTGTGAGCTCTGCGGCAGCATTCTTGATGAGTAATTCTAACAATTGGTCGACATTAATCCCTCCCTTTTCAACCATTTCCCTTGCTACTTTTGCCATTTTTACCTCCTTTTTCATTTAATTGTTACAAAATTTTTATATCACTACCTGTTAGGTTAAGAGCAAGAAAAATGCCTAACCTCAACTCATTGATATCATTAAGATTTAAAGATGAAAACCTAATTTTATCGGGCAATTTGTCCTGTCAAAAGTGCAATTTTCCCTAAGGTAAAAAATGGCCTTATTCATTTCTGCATGAAATCTTCATAATTTCAGAAAGAACTTTGATGAAGACTGCAGGAAGAACTTGCCACGACAGACTCCTTCATATAAGTAGCAGATAAAGATACTTTTCATGGGGTATGTCTTACACTACAAGTTGATACCCTTTCTCTGTTTCGCGTCTACATTTTTTTAAGAGTGTTTTTTAAAAACAGTTAGAAGTCGGGCAAAAACATCAAAGGAAAATTAAAGAGGAAAATTAAATGGGACGGGTACATTTATTAAGATTCGGGGTTTGGTCTACGACTCGTAGAGCTGAAGCTTGGTGAAGTACATGCAAGTGCAATAGAGCAAAAGTGCGGAAGGGCTGAAGTCAAAACCCAAAAAAACAAAAGTAAGGAGAGGTCTATCGAATTGTCATTGTGTATGTAATGCAAGGTCTTCGAGAGGTAGCCAAGGCTTGCTGAAGCTCGCAAAAAGTGCCGTGGTGCAGAAGTTCAGTAAGATAGCTCTTGACAAAAGAATTTATTCGTTTTACGATATTTCTATCGATGGATAATAAGGAGGATACATGTCCACTA
>JAOUJR010000005.1 GCA_029883145.1 Nitrospirota bacterium | reverse complement strand
ATGGTCAGTTGCGATCACATCAATCGTGCCGTCTTTTAACCCTTCCTTTATTGCCTCAATATCCCGATTTGTCCGCAATGGAGGATTTACCTTTGCATTTGTATCGTAATCTCTCACCGCATCTTCTGTGAGGCTAAAATAATGAGGACATGTCTCTGCAGTGACATGTATTCCCCGCTTCTTTGCATCCCTTATCAATTCTACAGATCCTTCTGTTGACACATGAGCAACGTGGAGCCTTCCACCTGTGAGTTCTGCTAACATAATATCTCTGTACACTACTATCTTTTCTGCTTCAGCGGGAATACCTCTGAGTCCGAGTGTGACAGACAATAATCCTTCGTTCATTACCCCACCTTCAGAGAGTGTCAGGTCCTCACAGTGAGAAATTATCGGAAGACCAAATGCCTTTGAATACTCAAGTGACCTTCTCATCATCAGGCTGTTCATCACAGGATATCCATCATCAGAAAATGCAATACACCCCTCATTCCTCATCGCGCCCATCTCTGCGAGCTCTTCGCCTTTCTGGCCTTTCGTTATCGCACCAATTGGATAAACAGTGCATAAGCCTTCACGTGCAGCCCTTCGTATAATGAATTCTGTGACACTTGCATTGTCATTCACAGGGTATGTGTTCGGCATGCAGCAGACGGTTGTAAAACCACCTCTGACAGCAGCAGTCGTTCCTGTTTTTATTGTCTCCTTGTATTCGAAACCAGGTTCCCTCAGATGAGCATGCATATCAATAAGTCCCGGGAAGACAATAAGTCCTTCTGCATTAATGGTTCGGAGGTCAGGATCTCTTGGAGAACGTTGAACATAGAACGTTGTCAGATTGTCTCTCCCCTTTGCTCTTTGCTCTTTGCTCTTTGCTCGTACTTCTTTTATCTTGCCATCTTCAATCACAATATCACCAACTCCATCAATCTTCTGGGAAGGGTCGACAATATGTCCGCTTTTTATTACCGTTCTCATCTTCTCACCCCTGAAAGGAGATACATCACCGCCATTCTCACGGCAATGCCGTTGGTCACCTGATCAAGGATTACTGATTTTGGGCCATCTGCGATCTCAGAGGTAATTTCGATTCCGCGGTTCATAGGACCAGGGTGCATGACAATTACATCATCCTTTGCAAGGGAAAGTCTTTCCAGTGTGAGCCCCCAGTTCTTAAAATATTCTTCTGTGGACGGGAAAAACCCCTTGCCCTGCCTCTCCATCTGTATCCTGAGCATCATCACAACATCCACGTCCTTCATGCCGAGCTCCATATCGTGAAAAACATCAACACCAATACCTTCAATCTCTTTTGGTATCAAGGTTGGGGGACCAATCAACCTCACCCTTGCACCCAGCTTTGTCAGGCTATAGATATTTGATTTTGCAACTCTGCTATGAGTGATGTCTCCAACAATTGCAATCTTAAGTCCTTTTATTTTCCCTTTCTTTTCGTTTATAGTGAAGGCATCGAGGAGTGCCTGAGTAGGATGCTCATTTGTCCCGTCCCCTGCATTGATCACTGAGGCCACAAGCTTTTTCGCAAGGAGATGTGGTACCCCTGATGAGGAATGCCTTATGATGATAAAATCAGCACCGAGGGCTTGAACAGTGAGGGCTGTATCAATGAGGCTTTCTCCTTTAACAACACTGCTTGTTGGTACTGAGAAGTTTATCACATCTGTACTCAGCCTTTTTGCTGCAAGTTCGAAAGATGTCCTTGTCCTTGTTGATGGTTCAAAAAAGAGGTTAACTGTAGTCCTCCCGCGCAGAGTAGGAACCTTTTTAATATCTCTTCCAAGCACGTCTTTGAACCCTGCGGCTGTATCAAGGATGAGGTTTATCTCTTCCACAGAGAGTTCCTTAATGCCGAGAAGATCTTTTCTGTTTAACATAATTTACTCCTCACCAGCCATTTTTTCGAGTATTACCTTATCTTCTGACCCTTCTTCCTCAAGCTGTACCTGAACTGTCTCACTTAATGCAGTGGGGATATTTTTCCCCACATAATCAGCCTTTATCGGAAGTTCACGGTGTCCTCTGTCAATCAGAACTGCAAGCTGGATGCACGCAGGTCTTCCAAGGTCCATCAATGCATCCATTGCCGCTCTTATTGACCTCCCTGTAAAAAGGACATCATCCACGAGTACAATCTTCAAGTCTGTTATCTCACACGGGACCTCGGTCCTCCTCACAACAGGCTGCTCCTTTCTTATATTCAGGTCATCCCTGTAAAGTGCAATATCGAGTAAGCCAACAGGAATACCCTTTTTTTCGAACTGCTTTATTTTTAAGGCGAGCCTTTTTGCGAGATGTACTCCACCTCTCTGGATGCCAACAAGGCAGAGCTTCTTTGTTCCCCTGTTCTTTTCAATTATTTCATGTGCCATCCTCATCAAGGCCCTGTCAATATCTTTTTTGTTCATGAGTTCTTTTGGCATAGTATGAATACCCCATAAAAAAACCTTCCACTCAGCATGAGGGGAAGGTTTTTTAACTCTCTAAATTTTTGCAGCTCACGCTGCCTCCTTTGCCTTTCTGACCTCGCAGGGCCATTTTTTAAAAGCAAGATTATTAAAACATAAAACTGATAACGTTGTCAATGAGCCGAATTGGGGCTTGCCCGAAGGAATGGACTCAATTACACATGGTACTTCTCCTTTAGAGTGAGGTACGGGGTTTACTCAAAACGAGGCATGCCCAGTTGCGCTCTTCATCCCGTCGGATAAGTATGAGTCCGCTTTGCAAGTAAGTATTCAATAGATTCATATGTCCATCTGTTTTGAAACCTGAGAGAACAAGCATACCCCCTTCCTCTATTCTTTTCACCAAAAATGAATGGAGCATCTCCAGGGTTTGACCGCCAATGTTGGCCATAATCAGTGAAAAGGAAGACGTTATCTCCTCTAATGGGATGTTGCAAATGGTTATTTTCTCTGTAAGATTATTAATCCTTACATTACGTTCTGCCTCAAACAAGGCAATAGGATCGATGTCGATCCCTACAACGTTATTCATCCCAAGCCTGGCTGCGGCTATAGCCAGTATCCCTGTTCCGGTTCCAACATCAAGTGCATTTGAGAGAGCCAGACCTTCTATGTAATTTGGATTTGAGAACATAGTATCTAACACTCTCAAAACAAGATAAGTACTGGGATGACCTCCATCTCCAAAGGCTGCACCGGACATTATATCAATGACGATATCATTTCCATCAGAAATATGCGTTTTATCAGGAGGCTTAATCACGATTCTCTCGGAAACTCGAAATGGTTTGTCCTTAGAAATCTCGAGAAAGCTGGTACCTGAAAAGCTGTATTGAAGTACCCCTTCGCAGACAAGTTCTTTGATAGCAGCTTTTATCACTTTCCTGTCCGCTCCTGTTTCAGCAGCAACCGTTTTCTCTACGTCGACAGGTGTGAGCTTGTGGTTTGAACCCACCACAATATCATATACCTCCTGCTTGATACCCCTGCTCATTTCATCTTCCATTTAAGGGATACAGTAAACCCTGCCTTATACTATGTCAACCCTCTCATGCAATAATCCTTTTAACCTCTGATTTGGTCTTTCAGATACATTTTGATTTATAATTGTCTATGCTTGTAAAGATTAGAGATAGGGTATTTTCAGGCAAAAGGGTATCCCGGGATGAGGCACTCGAATTATTTAAATCAGATGACATCTTTTCCCTTGGAGCCCTTGCTTCGAGTGTAGCTGAGAAAAAGAACGGCAAAAAGGTGTCTTTTATCAGAAACAGGCATGTAACTCCCACAAACATCTGTGTCAACCGGTGCAGGTTTTGCGCCTTCAGCCGTTCAAAGGGAGAAGAAGGTGCATTTGAACTCACATTAGAAGAAATACTTAAAAGAATTCGTGCACTCAATTCTCATCTTAAAACTATTAGTGAGGTTCACATTGTGGGTGGGCTCCACCCTGACTGGCCGTTCGAATATTACCTGGAGATGCTTTTAGAAATAAAAAGGAAATTTCCTGAAATTCATATAAAGGCATTTACCGCGGTAGAGGTAGATTATATGTCAAGAATCAGTGGCCTCAGTCTTGAAGAGACGTTTATTGTCTTAAAAAAACATGGCCTTGACCTGATGCCAGGAGGAGGCGCAGAAATATTCGACAGCAGAATAAGGAGCAGACTCTGTCCTGAAAAGATTTCGGGAGAGAGATGGCTCAAAGTAATTGAGACAGCACACAGGTCAGGCATTAAGACAAATGCAACGATGCTCTATGGACACATCGAAAACTATGAGCACCGTGTTGAGCATCTGTTCAGACTCAGAGAACTCCAGGACATAACAGGAGGCTTTCAGGCATTCATTCCCCTTTCCTATCATCCAAAGGGTACTGAAATAGGAGGCTTTTATTCATCTGGCATAGATGACCTTAAGACCATTGCGGTGAGCAGAATTGTACTTGATAATTTTCCTCATATCACTGCCTACTGGATTATGCTTGGAGAAAAGATATCCCAGCTTGCACTTCATTTTGGAGCAAGTGACCTGAGCGGTACAGTCATTGAAGAAAAGATTACCCATTCAGCAGGTGCCCTTTCCGGAGAATCAATGACACCGGAACAACTCATTTATTTAATAAAGAGGGCAGGGAAGATTCCTGTTGAAAGGGATTCGTTCTATAGAAAAGTTAAAAGTGAAAAATAAACCAGTAAAGAAAAACATTAATCGCCTCACGAAAAAAGAAGGCTTGAGGGTATTCAAGGATGCTGATTTACTTGATCTTGGCCATATGGCTGATGATGTGAGAAAAAGTCTGCATCCTGAAGGCATCGTCACATTCATTGTGGACAGGAATATTAACTATACAAATATCTGCATAAACAGATGCCGCTTCTGTGCCTTCTGGAAAGATGAAGGTGACCCAGAGGCATACCTCCTCAGTAAAAATGAACTTTTCAGAAAGATAGAAGAGACCATAAACTTAGGAGGCACTCAGATACTCATTCAGGGAGGATTACATCCCCGTCTTGATATTACCTATTACATAAACCTGCTTCATGAGATTAAAAGCAGATTTAATATAAACATACATGGCTTCTCTCCTCCAGAGATATGCTATATCGCAGATAGGTCTCATTTGACGATACGGGAGACATTAACACTCCTCAAGGATGCAGGACTTGATTCTGTTCCTGGAGGCGGAGCAGAGATTCTCTCTGACAGGGTAAGAGAGATAATCAGCCCGAGGAAGATTAAATCCGGCAGGTGGCTTAAGGTCATGGAAGAAGCACACAGACTTGGCATGAGGACAACTGCAACAATGATGTTCGGAAGCATCGAAAAGCCAGAGGATATTATTGAGCATCTCGATGCGGTGAGAAGCTTACAGGATAAAACAGGCGGGTTTACCGCATTTATCCCATGGAGTTTTCAACCCGGAAATACAGAACTTAGTCAACAGACAAAAGTCATCAGGCATAAGTTAGGAAAACACTCATCACACATTACGCCTCACGCATCACGGATTTATCCTGCTACTGCCGTTGAGTATTTAAGAGTGCTTGCCCTCTCAAGGCTCTATCTCGACAATATTAAAAATATACAGGCATCGTGGGTCACCCAGGGGCTTAAACTTGCACAGGTTGCTTTACGATTTGGTGCGAATGATTTTGGTTCTACAATGATTGAAGAGAATGTGGTCGCCTCAACAGGTGTGAGTTACAGAGTGTCCAAAGAAGATATCGTCAAGGCAATTAAAGATGCTGGCTTCAGACCAGCACAGAGGGATACATACTATAAAATTATTCGATATTTTTAGAACTATTTACATCTACCATGAAAAATCTGTTAAGCATTAGGATGAGAGCCTCACAGAAAGTCAAAACTCGAAACGTGAGATCCACCGAGATTCATATTTCTGGTGCTGAAGGACTCTACAAGAAATCAGAAATTCACAAGATTGTGAAGAACTATATTGAAAGAGCACTCCATCATCCAAAGGGAATGCCTGATACTGTTGTAGTTACAATCGAAGATATAAGACAAAATCCTCTAACAATCTCAGCATTACCTGTGGCGACAATTAACAATAATTCACCCACAGAAGCGGAAAACAGTATAATCAGGACACTTCAATCATTAGGGATTTCAAAAAAGGCTATTCAAAAGGCTTTTGCATTAATTAAAAAAGGTGGTATGAGGGGTGCAGCACTCATCACCGCAAAAAATGGCAATCGTCTTGAACCAGATAGAGAAAGGGGGATTAGGGTATCCAGGCTCGGAATGAACAAACCAGCATTGAAAGTACTTTCAGCAAAGCTCTCACGACACGGGATTAATACAGATACTGTAAAAGAGGCTATTATCCTTGCATCAAAAGTTACATCATGTAAGGATGTAATTGCGGAATTATGTGTTTCTGATGACCCAGACTACACAACGGGCTATGTGGCATCTAAAATTTTTGGATATGTGAGAATACCCGATATTAAACCCAAGGGGAGCAAGAATGGAGGAAGGGCATTCTTTGTAAGAGAAGGAGCAGATACCGAATATATCATAGACTATCTTGAAAGAAGGCCTGTGATAGTTGGAAAAGTCGCTTTATGTAAGGGTATAATGTCACTTGATGAAATCCTCAATCGTTCTTATCAATAATCCTACCGCAAAACAAGCATCTGACAAAAAAATAGCACAAGCGTCTCATTTTCTTGTTTCAAGGGGGTATCACGTAGAGGTACTGTCCACATGTCAGAGGGGTGATGCAGAAAGTTTTGCACAAGAGGCAATAGAAAAATCACCATCTCTCATTATCGCAGCTGGTGGGGATGGCACAATTAATGAAGTGGTGAATGGTATGGTGGGCTCAGAAATTCCTTTAGCGATTCTGCCTCTTGGTACCACAAATGTGCTTGCGAAGGAAATAAATATTCCAGAAAATGTAAAAGGTGCCCTGGAAATTGCTGTGAGCAGCATTCCTCAGATTATCTCTCTCGGGAGAATAATCCAGACTCCAGCCGCCGAAAACGAAAGAGCGCAGAAAAACCATGTTACTCATCGCTCATCACTCGTCACCCGTTACTTTGTATTAATGGCAGGCATCGGATTTGATGGTGAGGCAGTATTCGGTATAAATGAGACCTTCAAAAAATTTTCGGGTAAAGGTACCTATATTTGTAGTGGATTAAAGACCCTGTCAAAATTTAATCCTGGTAAATTAACTTTTGATATTAATGGTAAGACATATTCTGGCTATTCTGCAATCATAGGTAATGCAGCAAAATATGGAGGGAATTTCAAGATAACACCTGATGCAAAACTTACTGATCCATTTTTTTATATCTGCCTCTTTAAGGGCAGAAATCGTTTAGACATCATCAGGTATCTCTTCGGCATAGTATTGGGAAAACATCTGCGTTTTAAGGATGTAGAGTACATAAAGGCAACAGACATAGAGGTTAAAGGCGATGCCCATGTACAGATAGATGGTGATTATTTTGGTATGACACCAGTGAAGGTCGAAATAGTACCTGATGTACTCAGGCTGGTATTTTAATTACTCCTCCCCCGATTACGATGTCCCCGTCATAAAATACCGCACTCTGACCTGGTGCAGGAGCCCACTGTGGTTCATCAAAAACAAGGTGAGCAATGCTCCTTGATGCATGATAGGTGATAGTTGCCGGCTTGTCTTTCATCATGGAGCGCACCTTTACAGATGCCCTAAATGTTTCAGAAAATGGTGGGACAAGCCAGTTTAGGTTTTTGACAAAAAACTCCTTTTTCTTTGCATTATCTTGGAAGCCAACATATACAGTATTTTTCACTGCATCTATCTTTACCACATATAAAGGTTTTGGCGAAGATATCCCCAGACCTTTTCTTTGACCAACAGTATATCCATAGATTCCCTTGTGCATCCCTATCATCTTCCCTGTCATATCGATGATAGGGCCTGGGTTCCCAGCAATAGGAGAAAGTTTCTCAATGAATTTAAAATAATTCCTGTCTTCGATAAAGCATATCTCCTGGCTCTCGGCCCTTTTTACCGCTGAAAGGTTAAGCTCTTCCGCCATCTTCCTGACTGCATCTTTTCTGTAATAGCCGAGAGGCAAAGTGAGCTTTTTGAGTTCTTCCTGCCTTAAGACATAGAGAACATATGACTGGTCTTTTTTAGGATCAATTCCCTTTTTGAGTAAATAATGGGTTATGGGTTCTTTGTTTGATAACTCGTTACCTTTTATAGAATGTTGAATGTTGAATGTTGGATTATTATGTAGACTCTTTGCTCCATGCCCTTTGCTCTGTGCTGGTTCAACCCTTGCATAGTGTCCTGTGGCAATAGAGTCAGCACCTCTTTTTTCTGCTTCCTTCAAGAGAAAAGGGAACTTGATAAATCTGTTGCATAATATACAGGGATTAGGAGTTAAACCTGTGACATACGCATCAATAAACGGCTCTATTACCTTCTCTGTAAAATAATCTCTTACATCGATTGTGCTGTGGGGAATACCAATTTGACAGGCAGTCTTTGACGCTTCCACCATTGCCTGAAGTGAACAGCATGTGGTAAAGTCTTTCTGGCTTTTTCCTTCCCACAGAATAAGGCTTAGCCCTTCTACCTCATATCCGTTCTCTTTCAAAAGATATGCAGCGACAGAGGAGTCAACGCCTCCGCTCATTCCTACAAGGACTTTTGACATAATTTAAATATAACAGATTGACCTCTGGTCTTGTAACTACTACAATATAAAAATTAAAAAAAACGAAAGAGTGTCATTGCGGGGCATAGTGTGCCGAAGCAATCTCAAGAAGAAAGGGATTGTTTCGCTTCGCTCGCAATGACGAAAAGGGATACCATTTGAAAAATATTATCCTTACAGGCTTTATGGGAACAGGTAAAACAGAAGTGGGAAGGGAACTTTCGCGACTCCTTCACATGAAGTTAATTGATGTAGATACAGAGATAGAGAAATCTCAGAAGATGACCATTAATACTATATTCAAAAAGTTTGGTGAGCCGAGGTTCAGAGAGATTGAGACAGAAATGATAAAGAAGATTTCTGAAAATAAAAATGTCATTATTTCTACAGGTGGTGGTGTTGTATTGAAGCAGGAAAATATGGATGTGTTAAGAAACAATGGGGTTATTGTCTGTCTTACTGCGACTCCCGAGACAATCCTCAGAAGAACAAGTCATAATAGTGACCGCCCTTTGCTTCAAGTGGAAAATCCTCTCAAAAAAATAAAGGGGCTTTTGAATTTTAGAAAACCATTCTATGAAAAGGCAGATATAATAATAAATACAAATGATAAAACCCCTTTACAGATTACAGAGGAAATAATAGAGAGAATAAAAGATGAAGGTTAATCTGTATTATTCACAAATGCTAATGATATTGACAGGGGATAACCCCATCGCTCATTCTCGTCCCAAGATCCAGTTGGGTCTCCGAGGTTGTCGGATCGACCAAAACCGCTCAAAGGTTACCCCCTGTCAAGTAAAACCTGAAAAAAGTCTGGATTAAAAATGAAAAAGACAACAGAAAAAATAAGGGTTGCACTCGGTGAGAGAAGTTATGATATTTCTATCGGGAGCAATATCCTCGATAGGCTTGGGGACAATCTTAAATCTTTTGGCTTGAGTCCAAGAATTGCAATTATAAGCAATCCAAAAGTTTATCCTTTATATGGTAAACGGGTTTCAGACTCGATTAAAAATGCCGGATTTAATGCAATCACTGTAACGATACCAGACGGTGAAGAGTACAAAGACCTCCTCTGGATACAACATATTTATGATGAACTCCTTAAGGCTAAACTTGACCGATCATCAGCTCTTATCGCACTCGGCGGTGGTGTTGTTGGCGATATCACCGGATTTGCGGCATCCACTTATATGAGAGGAATTTCCTATATCCAGGTTCCCACAACGCTCCTTGCTCAGGTAGATAGTTCTGTTGGAGGCAAAACAGGCGTGAATCATAAACTCGGTAAAAATATGATTGGTACTTTCTGGCAACCGAAACTTGTCTGGATTGATGTGGCTACCTTAAAGACATTGCCTCTCAGAGAACTGCGTGCAGGACTTGCTGAGGTGATTAAATATGGCGTGATATGGGATGAGAAGTTGTTTGATTTTTTAGAACTCAACAGGAATAAAATTCTCAGCCTTGATAGGGACTCATTAGTTCATATAATCAAACGGTCATGCGAGATTAAGGCAGAAGTTGTTTCAAAGGATGAGAGAGAATCCGGGTTAAGGGCAATATTGAATTATGGTCATACCATTGGCCATGCAATAGAGACTGTCACAGGATACAAAAGATACCTCCACGGAGAGGCGGTTGCAATAGGAATGTGTCTTGAGGCAAGGCTCTCCACTATGCTCAAGTTTATTGATAATAATAAAGTAGTAAGGATAAAGTCTCTCATTGAGTCATACGGCCTCCCCTCAGAGATGCCAGCTGGTATAGATATAAAAAATATTCTTTCATCCATCCAGCTTGACAAAAAAGCAATTGCAGGAGAGTTGAAGTTCATCCTGCCCGAAAGGATAGGGAATGTGAAGATATATAAAGGGTTGAATAAGAAAGTGTTAAAAGAAATGCTGAGATCCTGAGGTTCGGATTTCAAAAATGAATATCTTTAATCTCTCTCAGTTAACGACTTTGAATCGATGATAAAAATCCTCTTTTTATTTTTCGTTGTACTCTCTTTCCTTTTCATTATTTCCATATTACCTCCCGACCATGCTTTTCTTGTAAGATTGTATGAAAGAAATTGAGAAAATCAATGTGATTTATTGAATAATATGGGTGAGGAGGAGCTATACCAGAGAAGAAATGCAAGTACTGTGAAGCAATGATCCCAAAGGATGCAACAATATATCCTGACTGCAAAAGAAAAGTAAAAGATACATTTATCGAGAAATTCGTAGATGGATTTCTTTTAGCAACATTCGGCGGCGTTGCATTTCTGATAAAACGCATTATCAATAAATTGAACGAGAAGAAATTATGATTTGTCATGGCTGGCTCAATGAAGTTCCACTTTTATACATAAACTCAAGCTGTCTTGTTTCAGCAGGATGCCATAGAGGACCTATCCCTTTTCTTGGAAGTATCTTAAATTTTTTCTTCTGGCCATTTCCATATTTAAGAATATAATTGACCGTAACGCTTGCCAGTCCCGGACTGTTATGTTCTTTGCTGAGATGTCCTAACCAGAACTCAGTCTGAGGATTTGGATGGTTGAGGATTAGATTTCCTACTACCTCATTGGAGAGGTGACCAGAACACATAATTCTTTCCTTCAGTGTATCAGGATATTTTCCTTGAAGAAGAGAAAAATCATCATAGTTCGAATCAATGATCACTAAGTCTGCATCAGCCATCTCTTTTTTAGTATTTTGCTCTACCCTCCCGGAATCCATGAGATATACAACTTTATGTTTTTCATACATAACAGTAAAACCAACAGGCTCAGCAGCGTCATGGTATACAGGAAACGATTTTATTTTCGCCTTCCCGATCTGAAAAACTTCACCAGTAGTAAAAATTTTTGACTCTACCCCGGGATTTTTAACAGCATTATTTAGATTTTTAAATGTTGAATCATTCGCACAGATAGTAATTGGAAATTTTTTGCTAAAGCTACGGATGCCTGTGGTATGGTCACCGTGCTCATGGGAAAGTAACACTGTGGATGGCAGTGAAGAGACCTTGAGAAATCTTAATTTTCGCATAAGATCGCGAAAACCTATTCCCAGGTCTATAAAAAAACTTTCCTCTTTTGTCACTATCAAAAAGCAATTACCTTCCGAACTACTTCCTAAAGAAACTATCCGAAACTCGGTCATTGGGCAATATACCTTCTAAATCCTTTCCGCCTAAGCCCACCATCCTCTTAAAGGCCAAGGCATTTCTTAAGGCAAAACCCGCGTGACAATTGTTAAAGAATGTGTATACCTTCTGTGCCTTAGTAGAGTCCATTTTCTCAGCTTCTGGCACGAACTCTTTTAATTCTTCATCGGAGTAGAGGTAGTTATATCTTTCAGAAGCAGGTGTATTGAACCAGTGTGGATTTCTTCCGTGAAACCTCATATATCCTAAAGAAGAAGTGACCTCATTTATGAAGGGCATAAGTCTTGGCAGTTTTGGCTCATCTACTGCACAGTATCCCAGATTGTTCTCTCTTAGAAAACAAAAAGTTTCATCATTTGCCCAGTCTTTATTCCTGAATTCTATCACTACCCGAATATCTTTAAGCTGGTCTTTACAAAACAAAATGTAGTCTCTATTCTTTTGGTTATGGGAGAAGAAGACAGGGAACTGAAGGAGCACGGCACCTAATTTGTTTGAATTCCTCATCGGGGTAAGAGCATCATAGAATGCGTGAAAACTCTTTTCGATATCCTCTTTTGTTGGTATCGTCTCCAGCCTCTTGTCAAAAGGGTCATGTGTTATCCCCTTATACCCCTTCACCACAAATTCAAAGTCTTCTGGAACCTTGCGACTCATAATCTCAAAGTTCTTTGGACTTGGAAGAGCATAATAGGTAAAATTTATCTCAACTGTATCGAATCTAAGGGTATAGGTGTAATACGATAACATCTCCTTATTAGGTAACCTCTTAGGGTACACTGTCCCTTTCCAGTCAGGGAAGGAGAATCCCGAGGTACCTATCTTTACCATTTTACACCATTGGCGAATGTATAAATCGAAAGAGGAAACATGTAATTCATGGTTATAAGATACCATAAGCGCCCATATCATTTATAAAACTAAACATGCTCTTTCTCTACGCCTCAACAGACAGTTTTTTGCAGAATGCATGTTGGACTTTTCAAAAAACTCAACGTATGGTAATCTTAAAAATAAAGGTAAAAAGGAGATACAATTGCAGGAGAGTTACGCAATTTGCCGTTTCTGTGGAAAACATGTGGCATACACTGAATGTTCTGATGAAGAGACCGCACCTGAGAATGCACGTTGCGAAATATTAAAAGGCTGGCTTTTAGTCAGGCAATGGAAAGGAATGGGATTAATCGATGATTATGATTTCTGTTCTTTTGATTGCCTTCACAAATGGGTAGTGAGCCAGCTCCCAAAAATCCCTGAAGAATACCTGAGAGCCTTTGATGAGGATAAGGATAAAGGGAAATAAATATAAATTCTCACATAAAAAAAGTGTTGGCCATATCGCTATAAGTAATTTTTGAAGACTTAAGGTCAGAATGATGTAAAATAAAGTATAAAAACTTATTTAAAAGGAGGTATGACTATGGCAAAGGCAAAGAAATCAAAGGAATTGAGTTTTAGTATGCCTGATAAGGTTGGGTTGCTTTCAGAAATCAGCACAGCAATCGCAAAAGTAAAGGTAAATATCCTCGCAAGCTGTGCATACGGAATGGAAGGTAAAGCAGTATTTATAATGATTACTGACAACAATGCAAAGGCAAAGAAGTCACTCGCTTCATCCGGAGTGAATGTCAAAGAGGAAGAGGTAATTACTGTCGAGATGCCAAATAAGTCAGGGGAGTTACAGAAGGTAGCAAAAAAGATTTCAGAAGCAGGCATTAATATTCACTATATATATGGCACAGCAGGAACTGGTAAAACATCAATCTGTGTATTTAAAACAGCAGACGATAAAAAGGCAATCAAGGTAATTAATAAGTAGTAAATATACACGGTAATCAGTAAAGAGGGAAATGAGCATTAAATCCTTAGAAGAAGAAATATACTGTTTTCATCTTGAAAAGAGGGTAGTCGAGAGGGTAAGCAGAGGCGTCCATTTTGACAAAAGGCCTGACCTTGTTCTCTGGGTATGCCACTTCCCTCTGCCTTCCCTATCAGGCATACAGTGTCCTGTTCTTGCCAGTGGTGATCGTTGCCCGCACAATGGCCCATACAGCAATAACTAACCGGATTATTCATAAATCCAAAAGAAAAGGACAGGATATGGCATCTTCGCTCATTCTCGGTCTATCGCCCTCCGAGGCTTTTGCCTCTTTATTATTAAGATAGACTTAAGGACTATCGGCAAAAGAAACCGCTCAAATACCATATCCTGTCCTTAATTGTCTTGGGTAAAATAAAAATATTCAAATTCTCCAGCGAGCCTTTTTCTCCCTGTGGTCTTCCACTTCTTTTCTTTTTTCCTCAAACCCCTTTTTCCCCATCATGCCATAGGTGAGGTTTTTGCCTTCTTCAACACCCGGCTGGTTGAAGGGGTTTATCTCGTAAAGTAATCCTGTAAAGGCAGTTGCAAGTTCTAAGAAGTGGAATAACTGGCCCATGTGATATGCATCTATTTGAGGCACTGTGATTGTCATATTTGGCCTTCCTGCCTTTGCCAGGGCAAGCTCTGTGGCTTCCTCTTCTGCCTTTATAAGCTCTGATAGTGTATGTCCTGAAAGATAGCTTAGCCCTTCCATATTCTGAAATATATCGGGTAGTTGAATATCAACGCTGTAATCATTAACCCTGATAAATATGAGTACCTTATCCTGAGTCCCATCAATCCAGAGCTGGAGTTGTGAGTGCTGGTCTGTCGAGCCTATAGAGGGATACGGGGTAAGACCCCTCCCTTGTTTTCCAAGACTTTCAGCCCAGAGCTGGCAGAACCACTCAGTGAATGGTTTCAGACCGTCTGCATATGCCATCATTACATCAATTGTCCTGTGTTTTTCTCTGTCCATGAGATAAAGGAGCGTGCCGAAGAGATAAGCAGGATTCTTCCATAACTCTTGGTCAGAACATTTTTTCTGAATATCCCTTGCACCCATAAGGAGTTCATCAGCATCAATGCCTATGACCTCTGAGAGCAATAGCCCAACAGGGCTCAATACAGAATATCTCCCCCCAACACCCTGAGGTATAGCAAGAGACTTCAAGCCCTCCTCATTCACAATCTTTCTGAGATTCCCCTTTTCAGGATCTGTTGTCGCAATAAATCTCTTCGATATATCACTGCAGGGAACTTTTTTCATCTCGTCCCAAAGGATCATAAAAGCTGCTGCTGTCTCTGCAGTGCTCCCTGATTTTGATATCACATTTACAGAGGTTGTTTTTAAATCTGTTAAAGCAAGTATCTGCTTTAGTGTCCTTGGGTCAACATTGTCATAAATAAATATCTTGGGAATTTTCTGAAGGTTATGGAAAGGACTCAGCGCTTCTAAGATTGCCCTTGGACCGAGTGCAGAGCCGCCAATACCTAAAATCAGGAAACTCTCTGCTCCTCTTCTTATCTCTCTCGCAATCCTCTTTATCTCAGAGGTATCCTGAGAAATGAGGTCTATAAATGCAAGTTCAGGCAACAGCCTGTCTCCTATCTGTTTATGAACCTCTTTTGCCCTATCTCTTAAATCTTCTATTATGCGTTCTGAAAGCCCTCTGCTCCCGATAACTTCTTCCATCATATGCGAGAAATTGAGCTCTATCATTCTGTCTCCCTTCAGGGTTGAGTTAACCAAAAAATGCAATCGAGATAAAGAAACAAAAGCAAGCAGGGCATGGTATTTAAGCGGTTTTGAATTCTTTAGTAGAAAGAATTCACCTCGGAGTTCCGACTGAAAGTCGGAACGAGAATGAGCGAAAATGCCATGTCCTGCTTGTATGCCATAATCATAACTCCTTTGCTGCCTTTAGACTCTCTTTTACAAAGATGATGAAAAAAACAGTAAAGCCGATAAAGATGCCAATGGGATTTATTAACTCAAAGTAGAAGAGGATACCAAGGACACAGGCGAGGATGAAAAGCCTCGTCACACTGCCGAAGATGAGCCTTCCTTTTGGCGCCTGCTGATATGTTACTACGAGACCCTCTACTCCTTTTGCGAGACCTTTGAGATTCAAAAGACCGATGAGGCCACCGAGGAGAATACTTATGGGAAGTTTCTTCCACTCGATAAAAGCTGAAAGAATTGAGAGAGGTATAAGAACAAAAACTGTATGTTTATTGACCTTTTTTATCAGATTCATTTTCTGTTTTCGTTGATTTAATTGCCATCCTGACAAGGTCTCTAAAGCCTGCAACGAGGCCAAGTATAAAGAAAATAATTGTAAGCCAGGGGAAGGTCTTGAAAACCTTGGTGTCAAGAAGATACCCTATTGCGAACCCTATTACAGTTGCAAAGACAAGCTGAATTCCAACCATACTTGCATCAAGGACTATTTTGAATAATGATTTTTGCTTTCCGAGCATATAGTTAATGTACCACAGATTGTAGACAAAATTGTGCTTTATAACTCTTTGAAAGACTCGTACGCAACCTTGATTGTCTTTTCAATATCTTTTTCGGTATGTGCTGAGGATATAAATCCTGCTTCAAACTGAGAAGGAGCTATGTATATTCCCCGTTTGAGCATGTTTGAAAAGAATCTTGCAAACTTTGCAGTATCAGATGTCTTTGACGTCTTATAGTCAATAACATCCACATCTGTAAAATAACTGCAGAACATCGTGCCTGCCCTGTAGAATCTTGTCTTCACCCCTGCCTTTTTCGCTACATCCTTCAGCCCCTTTTCAAGCTGTTCCATTCTGTTTTCAAGCTTCTCATAGGTGCCCTCTCTGGAAAGGATCTTTAGTGTCTCAATCCCTGCTGTCATTGCGAGAGGGTTACCTGATAATGTCCCTGCTTGATAGACAGGACCTACGGGAGCAACTACGGACATAATTTCCTCTCTGCCACCATATGCTCCGACAGGGAGTCCTCCGCCTATCACCTTGCCAAGGCAGGTCATGTCAGGCTTTATCCCATAATATGCCTGTGCTCCTCCGAAAGAAACCCTGAAACCGGTCATGACCTCATCAAAGATGAGGACAATACCATACTGCCTTGTGAGCTTTCTTAAGGACTCAAGAAATCCTAATTTTGGGAGGACACAGCCTATATTTCCGATTACAGGCTCAACAATAACACATGCAATTGATTTCCATTTATTAACGATAACATCTTTTAATGCAGGTATATTATTAAATGGAAGGATTATTGTATTTTTTGCATACGACTTTGGCACACCAAGACTGTCAGGTACTCCAAAGGTTGTTGCCCCTGAACCTGCCTTTACAAGCAGACCATCTGCGTGGCCGTGGTAGCACCCCTCGAACTTAATAATCTTATCTCTTCCTGTGAATCCGCGTGCAACCCTGAGAGCGCTCATTGTTGCCTCTGTGCCTGAGTTTACCATTCTCACCTTGTGCATTGATGGATAGGCTTTCAGGACAAGCTCTGCGAGTTCAACCTCTAAAGATGTTGGTGCACCGTAACTTGTGCCCTTCTCTATTGCCTTTTTAAGGGCATTCACTATCTTTGGGTGGGCATGACCGAGTATCAAGGGTCCCCATGAGAGGACATAATCTATAAATGAGTTTCCATCAACATCATATATCTTTGAGCCTTGAGCCCTCTCAATGAAGAGCGGGTTACCGCCGACAGCTCCGAAAGCCCGGACAGGGCTATTCACCCCTCCAGGGATAAGCTCATATGCCTTCTTAAACAGTTTATGTGACTTTTTAAAGTTCATTTATCAGGACGGTTAAATAATCTATCTGTTCATTTAATAGGTTTAATAATATATCATAATTTCTTATGTGTCAAAAAAAACTTTTACAGTACATTGTCTGTTGTGTTATAAAAGATTAACTCGATACCATAGGAGGTTTTAATGAAAAAGTTTGCAGTTTTAATATTAATACTCACCATCTCTTTATTTTTTGCATGTGCAAAAAAGGGGGAGCAGAAAGGGCCTTATCTTGCAAAGGTAGGTAATGTTGAGATCACACAGGCTGATTTCGAAAGAGAGATCAAGAACCTGCCTGATTTTGCACAAAAAATGTTTGAAAACAGCAGCGGGAAAGAGAAATTTCTTGATGAACTCGTCAAGAAAGAGATTCTCTATCAGGAGGCAATCAAGAAAGGTTTTGATAAGGATTCCGGATACCTTAAGAAGGTCGAGGATTTCAAGAAGATTACACTTGTCAGCGTACTCCTTGAAAAGGAGATAGAAGCAAAGGCAACTCTTTCAGAACAGGATATCAAAGATTACTATGAAAAGCATAAAGAAGAGTTCACCCCT
>JAOUJR010000169.1 GCA_029883145.1 Nitrospirota bacterium | reverse complement strand
AGATACCTTGAAGGCCCTGACTAAAGCTTTTTCTCTTTTTCCATATTGCACTTTCAATATCTGATGTTATTTAATAAGTGAGAATGTCAGAACTAACTCCATTGATGAAACAATACTTCAGTGTCAAAGAAAAATATAAAGACGCGATTGTCTTTTTCAGGCTTGGAGATTTTTATGAAATGTTCGGAGAAGATGCCGAGAAGGCATCAAAGGTTCTGCAGATCGCACTCACCACAAGAGATAAATCAAAAGAAGAACCGATCCCTATGTGTGGCATTCCTTACTTTGCATCTGAGTCTTACATATCAAAACTGATTAAGGCTGGCTACAAGGTCGCACTATGCGAACAGATGGAAGACCCAAAGGATGCTAAGGGCATTGTGCAGAGGGATATTGTGAAGGTTATCACGCCCGGGACGCACATACCCGACAATCCCAAGGAAAACACGTACATTATAAGTGTTTTCCCCTCCCGTGACAAGCATGGTGTGGCAGTAGCAGATATTTTCACAGGAGAGTTCATTGTATATGAAACAGATAAAAATATTGAAGATGAAATGTATAAGTTCGAGCCACGAGAAATATTGCTCCCCCATTTTCTGAAAGATAATATCCACTATAAAGAGGATCTGAACAGTTTTTATATTTCCTTCTATGATGACTGGTATTTTGATTATTCAGAGGCATACAAGACGTTGCTCCGTCATTTAAAAGTTTCTTCACTTGATGGGTATGGATGTGACAGCCTGGTTGCGGCAATCTCTGCTGCAGGAGCACTGGTGAGCTATCTTGAGGACACACAGAAAGAAACACTTAGCCTCAAAAAGATAACTACTCTGCGTCAGGATTCTTTCATGTTTTTAGATGCCGCAACACAGCGTAATCTTGAGCTTACTCATAACCTCAAAGATGCCTTAACTGAAGGCACACTTCTTTGGGTACTTGACGAAACATTGACTCCGATGGGGGGCAGATTCTTAAGGGGTTCGATACTGAAACCCCTTATTGATATCCATGAAATAAAAAGAAGACAGGATGCCGTTGAATTTCTTGTAGAAGATTATGAACTCCTTGAAGATCTCAGGACCTCTTTGAGAAAAATTCAGGACATCGAAAGACTCTCCTCAAGAGTCAGTTCAGGGAGTGCAAACGCAAGAGACCTTATCGCAATTAAAAATTCAATTCTCAACCTGCCAAAGATCAAAAAATCGCTGAGTTCATCTAAAAATCCTTATCTGAAATCAATTTCAGAAGAAATAGCAGAATTTTCAGCCCTCAGGGAATTGATAGAGAGATGCATTGCTGATAACCCCCCGATAAACCTGAGAGAGGGAGGAATTATAAAGAATGGATATAGCACTGAAGTTGATGAACTCAGGAAAATGTCGTCGAAGGGTAAGGACTTCCTTGCAGATATGGAGCGTCAAGAGAGACAGAGGACTGGTATATCTTCTCTGAAAGTCGGATATAACAGGGTCTTTGGTTATTATATTGAGATAACTAAAGCAAATCTCCATATGGTTCCTGACCATTACATCAGAAAACAGACGCTTGTAGGAGGAGAAAGGTTTGTCACTCCTGAACTCAAGGAATATGAGACAAAAATCCTTGGCGCTGAAGAAAAACTTAAAAACCTTGAGTATCAAATTTTTCAGAAGATACTTAGTGAAATACAGAAAGAATCTTTGATGCTCACAAAAACAGCTTCTGCTCTCTCGTCTATTGACGTTCTTTCATCTCTCTCTGTTGTTGCAAAAAGGTACAGTTATGTAAAGCCTTCAGTTGATGAAAGTGGAATAATAGACATCACAGACGGGAGACATCCTGTCCTTGAAAGAATCACTCTGAATGAGAGATTCATACCAAACAGCACCTATATGGACACAGAAGACGATCGCCTCCTTATCATAACAGGCCCGAACATGGCAGGAAAATCCACTTTTATGAGACAGGTCGCACTCATAATCCTCATGGCACAGATCGGGAGTTTCATTCCTGCATCAGAATCAAGAATAGGGATTGTTGACAGGATATTTACAAGAATAGGCGCATCAGATTTCCTTACAAGAGGTCAGAGTACCTTCATGGTAGAGATGATAGAGGTTGCAAATATCGTGCACAATGCAACGGAGAAAAGCCTCATACTTCTTGATGAGGTAGGAAGGGGAACAAGCACGTTTGATGGGATTAGTATTGCATGGGCAGTTGCAGAGCATATCTTAAATGAGATCAGTGCACGCACTCTTTTTGCAACGCACTATAATGAACTCACAGAACTCGGCCTCACTCATGATGGTGTGAAGAACTATAATGTATCAGTAAAGGAATGGGGTGACGAGATTATCTTTCTCAGGAAGATAGAAAAAGGACCTGCTGACAAAAGTTATGGCATCCAGGTTGCACGATTAGCCGGGCTGCCTGAACATATCATTAGCAGAGCAAAGGAGGTTCTTGCTAATCTCGAAAAAGAAGAATTAAATGAGATAGGTATGCCACGATTCGCAGACATGAAAACAAAGAAAGGGGCGACCCAGCTTGATCTGTTCTCTACCATACATGAGTCATTTATCAACGAAATCATAACCCTCGATATAAAAAGACTTAAACCAGAAGACGCACTCAATAAACTTATTGACCTCAAAAAGAAGATTGATTCCTATTACATTACTTCCTTGACAAAAAAGAAAAACCTATGATAAGAAATCACAGTATAAGAAACTTTTTAAAAAGGAGGGAACAATGAATCCAGATGACCTCAAGTACCACAAGGAACACACATGGGTTAAGGTATCAAACAGGAAAGCAACAATCGGCATCACGAATTATGCACAGGAATCGCTTGGTGATATAGTCTATATTGACCTGCCTGAGGTAGATATAAACATTGAGGCAAATAGTGAGATTGGCGAGATAGAATCAACAAAAGCTACTTCATCCATCATCTCACCTATAAGCGGTCGGGTTATTGATGTGAACGAAGAACTTTCAGAATCTCCCGAGATAATAAATGAAGACCCCTATGGCAAAGGATGGATAGCAATTATAGAAATTGATGATACAACCGAGCTTGATGACTTAATGGACGCCTCTGAATATGAAAAATATGTTGAAGAGGAAGCTAAATGAAATTAGCCATCCTCGGCGCTGGTCCCGGGGGTTATATTGCTGCTATTAAAGCTGCTCAGTTAGGCGCACAGGTAACGGTAATTGAGGAAGGAGAAGTTGGAGGTACCTGTCTTAACTGGGGCTGCATTCCTACAAAGTCATTTGTCGCATCAACCGAGCTTTTAGCTAAGACCAGAAAATTAGAAGAATTTGGCATTGAACTTAGAGGCGAAATAGTTCCAAACCTTTCAAAGATAATCGAAAGAAAGAACAAAGTAGTCACCTCACAGGTGAGAGGCATAAAGAATCTCTTCAAGAGCTGGGGAATAACACTTAAAAAAGGAAGAGGTGTATTGGTATCCCCGAAAGAGATAGTGGTCACCTCAAATAACGGCTCTCAAGAAAAGATAGAGGCTGATACTATCATTATTGGGACAGGCTCAAGGCCTGCTCAGATACCACTATTTCCATTTGATGGAAACAGAATAATCTCAAGTGATGATGCTCTTAACCTTACCGATATACCAAAGAGCCTTCTCATTATTGGAGCTGGTGTAATCGGATGTGAATTTGCATGCATCTATAAAGAGTTCGGCTCAGAGGTTTCAATTGTTGAAATGCTCCCGAGAGCAATAGCCACAGAAGACATGGAGATATCAGAACTTCTTGAAAGAGAATTGAAGAAAAAAAATATTAAGCTCTACACAAATGTAAAAGTCGATAAAGTTGATATACAGGACGACGGAATACACGCTTTTCTTTCTGATAGAAGAGAGATAGTCACAGAGAAAATACTTGTTTCTACAGGAAGAACATTTAATAGTGATAATATTGGACTTGAATCAATCGGCATAAACAAAGGTAATCGCGGGGAGATTATTGTAAATGAAAAAATGGAGACGAATATTCACGGAATATATGCGGTAGGAGATGTGATTGGCGGCTTTTTACTTGCACACGTTGCCTCGCGGGAAGGAATAACAGCAGCAAGAAACATAATGGGTAAAGATGAAACGTTAGACTATAATGTTGTTCCTGCAGCAATTTTCACCTCCCCAGAAGTAGCATCTGTAGGATTACGAGAACATCAGGCATTAAAAAGCGGGTTAAAAATCAGGACAGGTCACTTTCTATTCAGGGGACTCGCTAAAGCTCATACAATAGGGGAGATAACAGGGTTTGTGAAGATCGTCTCAGATGGGGAATCTGACAGGATTTTAGGCGTGCACATCATAGGTCCTCATGCCTCTGACCTCATCCACGAGGGAGCCCTCGCAATACAGGCCGGTCTCAAAACAAAAAACATTATTGAAACAATCCATGTTCACCCTTCTCTCTCAGAGGTTTTTTGGGAAGCAGCAGAAGATGTGTATGGTGACGCAATCCATGCATCAAAAAAGTAATTTTTTTACAAGGAACGAAAAGAGATAACGTCACATAATAAACATAGATAGTAACAGTACAAAAGAACTTATAAGGCGTTTTCTATCAAGGAGGCATAAATGGGAGAGATTATAGACGTAATTGCAAGAGAAATTATTGATTCAAGAGGAAACCCCACAATTGAAGTCGAGGCATTACTTGACAGTGGTGTTATCGGAATGGCTTCTGTGCCGTCAGGTGCATCAACAGGTACAAAAGAGG
>JAOUJR010000168.1 GCA_029883145.1 Nitrospirota bacterium | reverse complement strand
CTGAGACATATTGTCACATCACTTCTTGGATCAACACAGGTTCTGAGCATTCCCCTTGTGATGAACAGGCAGTCTGCATGGGGAATCAAGGGTGTGACGGTTTTTCTTAAGTCTTTCAGCCCGGTTGTGGGGCCCTGGAAATAGCCATGGTCAACTGCGAGCATCACTGTTTTCCCTGTCTTTGGTTTTATAATATGTGACAGTCTATTTTTCATTCCAAAATCCATAATTATACGCTCCCTTATTGATTATTTGTTGAAAGTATATAAGAAGAGGTAATGAACTGTCAAAAGAGATGAGAAATATAAACGCACATGAACACACACTCTAAACAAATGAGGTTGACAAGGATGGATAAGAAAATGTTATTTTAAAAACTCTTGTAGGCGCGTAGCTCAGTGGGAGAGCGCTTCCTTGACGCGGAAGAAGTCAGGGGTTCAATCCCCCTCGCGCCTACCATTTAACTTTTTTTATAGAGAAGCCTGAAATTCTGGGAACCCCTCTTCACTCCTTGTAATGTTTATCCGTTTCATTAAGATTTTTAAATGAGGCAATGAATCAGTTTCGTTTAGATTTTTGATGAGTCAATTCGAGACCCTTGACAATGCTATCAACTTTTGCTATTTAATGTGTAACAAGTATATTATTTTCTGACAGATTTTTTAGATTATTTACCAAAGTAAAAACAAAGGCATAAATATGAGAAAGAAAATTATAACCATCATTTCAATTTTGTTTCTTATTCTCTTTGCTATCAATACACAAAAAAGTACAGAAGGGTATGTAGGTTATGTAGGCTCTGAAATCTGCAAAGGCTGTCATGAGGGAATATACAACAGTTTTATTAAATCTATTCATGGCAAAAAGCCACTTCCTGATAGTCCAATCAATAAGGAAGGATGTGAGTGCTGTCACGGGCCTGGGACCGGGCATGTTGAAAAGGGTGGGGGAAAAGGTGTAGCCATATTTGCCTTTGACAGGAAAATTGACACAAAGGAAAAATCTTCAAAATGTCTCACGTGTCATGAAGAATCAAAGGTCTTAGCCTTCTGGGATATAAGTAAGCACAGGTCGGAGAAGGTTTCTTGTGATAACTGCCATTCTGTTCATGTCGGTATAGACAGGAATTTATTAAAGGAGATAGAGCCCTATTTATGCTATACGTGTCATAGAGATATCAGGTCTCAGGCTAATAGACAGGCGCACCACCCGATAAGAGAAGGAAAGATAAAATGTTCTCAGTGTCATAATCCTATGGGTAGTTTCGGAAAAAAGATGGTAAGGGCAGACTCCATAAATGAGCTCTGCTACATATGTCATTCAGAAAAAAGAGGTCCTTTTATGTGGGAACATCCGCCGGTTTCTGAAGACTGTCTTAATTGTCATGTTCCCCACGGAAGTAATCATACAAAGCTTCTCGCCAAAAAGCCACCCCCGCTTTGCCAAAGCTGTCATGATGTGAGAGGACATCCTGGAGACATATATACAAGATTCGAGACTTTTAGAGGTGCGAGTACAGTCAATCGCATGGTTGCACGTGCTTGCTTGAACTGTCATACCAATATTCACGGCAGCAATGGCCCTTCGGTACGGGGGAGCCATTTTTTGAGATAAGGTAATGAAGTGAGCTTCAGGATTATCATATTTGTAATAATCATCAACCTCATGACATTTTATTGTGCCTTTGCTGAAGAGTACCATATCAAAATTGATAGTGAGGTAACAGGTAAACTCCTTAATATCGAGGGCAATGAGGCAAAGTTTAATGAATATAGAGATATCAGGGATGGTCTTTATGGTAGTGTTCATTTGAATTATGACTCAGACTTTTTCTTCGATTTCAAGGCATCGGACATTGGCTATGATACCCAGCATTACAGGCTTGATAGCGGTAAATGGGGTTCATTTAAGTATTTTCTTCAGTACGATGAAATTCCCCATAATATCACCTATGGGGCGCGAAGCTTCTATTCAGGCATTGGTACTGGTGACCTCGTTGGTATACCAAATACAAACATCAATACATGGTCAACCTTTGACTATTCTATAAAGAGAAAAAATTATACGGGGGGGGTTAAACTTGATTTTCTCAAGCCCTTCTATGTTGATATCTCAATTTCGAGAGAAGAAAAAAGTGGCTTAAAACCCACAGCTGCTGAAGGCGGAATTGGTTTCGGAAATATGGTCGAGCTTCCTGAACTTATTGATTACTCTACAAATTCGTTAAAATTGGAAGTAGGATATGCCAAAAATCCTCTCTTTGGGTCATTGAGTTTATTCTACAGCGTTTTTGATAACGATAACGAAATTCTGAATTTTAATAATCCCTTTATTCCAGGCAATCCTCGCGACCTGCTTACACTTCCCCCCGATAACAAATACTATAAAGTTGCTTTTAAAAGCACGGTCAAACTTCCCATGAATAGTAAATTCAATATTAATCTCGGATACGCAAGAACAAAATCTGATGCAACTCTTCTCAACTCTTATTATGGCGATGGAGTATTAAAAAGCGTCTCTTTAAGCGATTTGGTTTTCAGTGGCAAGATTGACACTCAAAACTATGATTTTATTCTGACCTCAAATCCTGTGTTATTTCTCGACACCAAAGTGTTTTACAAATATTATAAAAGGAAAAACAAATCAGATACGATAACGACAACAGACGGCACAGAAACATTTATTAATCCTCTGTTTGGTCATAACAAGAAGCGTTATGGTTTAGAGCTTACCTTCAGACTCCCTGCAAGACTTTGTCTTATTGCAGCTTATAATCATGTCATGGAGAAGAGAGATAGGGAAGATGTGCCAAAAAACGACGATAACATCTATTCTGTCGATTTAAAATGGAACGGACTTGATTTTATGAATCTGAAGGTCGGGTATGAAAAATTGCACAGAAAGGCCGAGTTTCATGCCCCTGATGTTGCACAGGACAATCCCGAATTCATAGAGACGTTTGTACAGCGTTTTGACGTAGCGTCAAAAGACAGGGATACCTACAAGGCATCCATTGATATTTATCCTATAGAAAACCTGACTTTTGGTATTGGATATAAGAATAAAAAGACAGATTACAAAGATGTAACTTTGGGTCTGAGGGAGGCCAGAGGAGATGAAATCAATATTAACGTGGATTATACAATCGGTGAATTCATGAAACTCGCTGCCTACTGGGATTATGAGATGATACAATATTACCAGTTCCAGAGGCGGTTACCCTTTAATGCGACAACAGGTTTTGACCCTGCGACACCCCCCGCACCGTCAACTTTCAACTGGGACCTGAAGCAGAAAGATAGAAGCTTTGATTATGGCATCGGGGCTGATATTCCTATAATCAGCAAGAAATTGACGTTAAGACTGCAGCATGATTATGTAAAATCAGATGGAACTGCTGATTACACATATTATCTTGGTATAAATCCTCTTCCCGCAGGCCGCACACAAGATAATATCGACATTTCGAACTGGGATGATTACCGGTTGAGGGCATATATGGTTAAGGCTATTTATTATGTTACAAAGAAGATTTCTCTCTCTGCAGGTTATGTCTATGAAAAATATACTTATAGTGATGCATTGTTAGATGCATATCAGTATATTTTAGGAAATCCACCAAACACTTATCTTACAGGAGCGTATAAAGATCAAGAGTACAAGGCTAATATTATATTTTTAGCTGTGGCATACAGATTTTAATCGTTCTCACCTTGACAATATAAACATAGATACACTAAATTATCAAGATGCGGAAGCCATTTATTGCTGCAAACTGGAAAATGAATAAGACCTCATCTGAGACAAGGGAGTTTATATCAGGTTTTGTCCCTGCAGTGAAAGATGTCACAGATGTTGACATTGTTCTTGCGCCTCCTTTTACCTCGCTGGCAATCGCATCTGAAAACCTTAAGAATACCAATGTACTCCTTGCCGCACAGGATATTTTCTATGAAGAGAAGGGCGCATATACAGGCGAGGTCTCTCCCCTTATGCTTATTGATATCGGCTGTAAATACGTTATTATAGGCCATTCTGAAAGAAGGCAGTATTTCAATGATACAGATGAGGTTGTCAACAAAAAGATTATTGCTGCAAAAAAGGCAGGGCTTGGAGTGATTTTCTGTATTGGTGAGTCCCTTGCAGAAAGAGATGCAGGAAAAACTTTTGAGGTATTGCAGAGAGAGATTATAAACGGACTGAAAGGAATTGATGAAAAAGATATAGTTGTAGCCTATGAGCCTTTATGGGCTATAGGCACAGGTAAAACAGCGACTCCCGAACAGGCTCAGGAAGCTCATGCATATATAAGAGAAAGACTTGGAATTTTATATGGCAATAATGCTGATGAGATTCGTATACTATATGGAGGAAGTGTTACACCGGAGAATATGAATTCTCTGATGGTTTGCAATGATGTAGATGGCGCACTTGTCGGTGGCGCAAGCCTGAAGGTTGAGAGTTTTATCAAAATAGTTACATTTAGGGGAGAACAATGATAACGTTTTTAATAATGATTCATGTTATCGTAAGTATCTTGCTTATAGTCATAGTCCTTATTCAGGGTGGTAAGGGCGCACAACTTGGTGCAGCTTTTGGCGGTTCAAGCCAGACACTTTTTGGAAGCCGTGGTGCTGCAACATTTCTTGGAAAGATGACTACTATCGTTGCAGTTGTTTTCATGCTTACGTCCCTTACGTTAGCGGTCTTTACTGCAAAGGGAGGATCTGTGGTGAAGAAAACTCCTGTAACAGAAGAAAGGCAGGC
>JAOUJR010000167.1 GCA_029883145.1 Nitrospirota bacterium | reverse complement strand
ATATTACCATGGAAAAAATGAGTGCAGTTGAACTAGCAAACATTATAGGAGCAATTCTGATTTGGTTCACATCGGTTAGTCATATAATAGCATGGATATTGATAATTATAGGGGGGATTATTCTGTTATTTGGATTTCTTCTGAAAACAGAAGCTTCTTAGGACCATAAAACTCTGGCATCTCAAAATGGAAATAACAACTGAGCGCATTTAGCGCCTCATACCGAGAGACAGGAGAGAAAAGCATGAATGAAAACAATAAATCAAAAGATAAGCAACTAGAAGAATTGTTGGAGCTACAACAATGAGTTGCAGAGCTTAAGAAATTAGAAATTAAACGAAGATAAGCAGAAAACAAGGCAATAGAAATCGAAGATGAAATTCACAAAATTTTTAATAAAGCAGAAGAGGTGATTGTTATAATTCAAGACTGAGTAGAAGCTGCGATGATTAGGATAACAATGATGTTTTATATAATTTTGCTTGATGAACAAGAACCTCAAGATTTATTTTGAAGCTCTTATCATAAATCCCATCAAGAGGAATGGTCAACACAGGAATCCTTGATTCACTGTGGAGTTTTTCGAGGTAACACTGCAGTGCGCTCCCTGCCATGCAATGCGCAGGTATTAAATTAAGGATACCGTGAATCTTTCCTGAACGACTGAATAATGACACAGTACCGATGCCTTCAACAGCCTCGCTAGCAGCCTTGGGATCCATATATTTGGCGGCCTCATCAATTACATGTTTTGCACTCGGTTCGGGGAAGACTAAATAAGGTAATATATGTTTAAAAGCATCGTGTTCGATATATTTCTGGATGGCTTTAATAGTCTTCAAAAGCCATTTTCCATTTCCTCTTGTAGCATTCTCAATTGAATAATTGAGGAAAGAAGAAGCCATCGGAAGAACAGTCACTGCTTCCAACTCTTCAAGATGTCTTATCGAATATTGATTGCTCGGCTCGTGAATTCTGACATATCCTTCGCCTGCGATACCAATGCTCACTTTTTCTTGGTTTTTATTGATCGGAATTTGCATAATTTTCTCAAAAAAATCAAGTGCTCCTCGTTTGATATTTCCATTAGCGATAGTCTTACAAAACTCTTTTAGACCTGCTTTATAAGCTTTGTCCATTGAACCTTTTTGCGTCTCATACGGCCTTCTCGAAAGCACAAGTTGCCTTATTGCTTCGTTAGCTGTAATTCTCTGCCAGAATCTAAAAAAGAATCTCGCAATGTCAAATTTAGTTAGCTTTTGCCCTCCGTTTATCAATTCTAATTTATTGATGTATCCTGCATGTTTACCTGGAGTTGGTGTGATCACAGGAATGTTCTTAAATCCTAATCTCTGGAAAACTAGCTCCTGTAATAGAGAATATACCTTTTGTCTGCATGCCCCATCAGCCTGATGATTGAAAAAAGCAATATTTTCTGGATCTACATCAGAATTCATTAGAAAGTACAGATAATCTCCTGCAGTCATTCTTACAGGAAGGCATGTTTTCTCAGGAATGTACCTATTAGCTATAGCAAGAGATTTTGACGTCGATGGTTCTAAAGCACGAGCTTCAACTCCCAGTAATTTGAGCGTTTCAATAAAAACTGGAACATCATCATCCATTCTCGGCACATAGAGTATTCTTCTTTTTCGTGGGATATGAATAAATAGTCTGGTTTTTTTATATTTTTTTCCCAAATCCCTTCCTTCCTTGATGTTATCCATAAATGCTTCCACTCGTGTCTGAATATGTGCAGGTGCAGTTGTTTTTCCTACTTCAAGCCCGAGAAAGGGTTTCCCACCCAGAGCTTCCCGATAGAACTCTTCAAGGAATGAATCTGGTCCACAGGAAAATACGGAGAAAAATATACTGTTGAGCTTAGGATTTGTCCTTACTATTTCTGCAGCCCTCATCACTTTGTGATAGTATCTCCAATTAGCAAGATTCTGTATCTCACTAATATCGACATCTTCCAGAGGAAGATAATCTATTGGAATGGGAAATGCCCCAGTTTTTAGAATCATTTTTGGAAGATCAACATTAATGGCTGGATCTCCCAAAGTGTATGGTCTGCCTACAACAACAATGGGAAAGGAATATTTATCGAGATTTGAAAAAATATCCTGACCTCGCTCTCTAAGCCTCTTATTGAATCGTGATAAGGCTTTAAAACCTGCACGCAGTGCTGTCTTCGCTTCTTTTTTCGTTTTTCCCAATTTACTTGCCACTTTAGTCATCTCATCTTCAAGATTAAATCTTTCTCTATGGAAATAGATAGCAGGTCTTAATATACGCCCAACAATGTCAGGATGCTCAGGTAATGTGCTTACTGCGGCAAATGGCATGTTCTGCGACAGTGTGCAAAAATAGCTCTTTCTTTCCCTCCATTTAGTCTGTGGTCCATCGATTAAACAAGGAAAAAATATGAAATCAGCTCTCTCCTCAAGCAGATCTTTCAGATGGCCGTATGTAATTTCAGCTGGGAAGCATGTTTCAGCAACAACGCTATCCAGGCCTTTTTCAATAATTTTCTTATTTGTTCTCCTTGATGTTAAAACCTCAAAACCTAATTCTTCAAAAAATGCTTTCCACAGAGGAAAAAATTCATAGTACTGAGAGAATAAGCGTGGGATGCCTATCTTGGGCTTAGATCTCCTGACCTTTGTTTCCAACTCTTGGAAATCTGCTCTAAGCAATTGATCCCTTTCTTTGAAAAGACCTGGAATTGTTATTTCTGGCGTCGATTTCTGTCCAGTGGAGAGAGAATATTTTTCACATCTATCTCCGCCGTAGATAGTTACACCGTCATTTGTAGTTACCTGAGACACGTTGCAGAGATTTGTACACCCCTCACATTGAAAAGAGTCAAGGGCATAATTCCTTTTTTTTATTTTTTTAAGACCTATGAAGTTTGTTTCCCCCATATGGTGCTTTTTTGCATGAATCGCTGCGCCTATGGCTCCTAGAACCTCATTATGCTCAGGCACAATAACATTTGCGTTTGTAAGATGTTGAAGAGCCGCAACAACCGCCTCATTAAGAGCTACCCCTCCCTGGAAAAAGATTGTTTTTCCAGTTTTGTCGCCTACTTTAAATTGGTTCAAGTAATTTTCGGCTACTGCATAAGCCGCGCTTGCTAGGAGATCCTCCAGTGATTTATGCCCCTGTCGAGCGGCAAGTTCTTCCTCTATGAAAACCGTACACTTTTTGTTGCCAAACGATACAGGAGATTTTGCCCTAAGGGCGTAGGATGCAAACTCCTTTATTTTTACGCCGAGTTGTTTTGACTGTTCTTCAATAAATGATCCTGTGCCAGCAGCGCACGATTTGTTCATGTCAAATTGTTCTATTCCCTTGATATACTTTGAATCCTGTCCTCCTATCTCGATTATTTCATCTACTGAAATCCCCATTCTTTCTGCAACTGTGTGGGCAGCTGTCCTGTGAGCAGTTATTTCATTCACATCCGCAACTCTGCCGAGATAATCTGCAACCAGCTTTCTGCCAGAGCCTGTAACCGCTACCTCCACGACTGTGATTCTGTCGCCAAGCTCAGCCTGGATTTCTTTTAAGGCTTGGTTTACAACACCAAGAGGATTGCTCTGCGTTGGCAAGTATTTTTTTGCTAATAGCTTCCAATCTCTATCATGGGCCTCTTTGTCAAAGTAAAGAACTGCCACACCTGTACTGACGGAACCTATATCAACACCGATGTATGCAGATATTTTTCCTCCGCAAACAGGAATCTCGTCAATACTCCCTCTTCTTATTGTGATTCTATCTTTCAATTCCAGTGGAGGTAATTCAACATCTTTGAACGATGCAAGATTATTTATTTTTAACTCGGCTTTTTGTACGCGTTCCATCAATCTGTTTTTTTGTACAAAATATCCAGCTTCGAAAATTCTTTCAGAAGTTAGTATGGCTGCACCAATCGCAGACATAAATCTGTGGTGTTGTGGAATGAAAAGCTCAACCTGATGATCAGATGAACTCAGAATATCCTCTAAGGCTTGTACCATTGCGAAATTTTCAGCTACTCCACCTTGAAAAGAAAGAGGGCCTTCGATTCTTTTCCCTTTACTGAGTGTCCCGAACAAATATCTTATCAGTGCATAATGAAGGCCAGCAGCGATATCCTCTTTTCGAGCGCCCTTTTGTTGCTTATCGATCATATCCGATCCAGCAAAAACCGCACATGTACCGGAAATGTTTTCAGGATGCTTTGACTTCAAAGCAAGCTTGCCGAATTCTTCTATTGAATACCCAAATCTAGAAGCTGTTTGATTAAGAAAAGAACCAGTCCCTGCGGAACAATGAGGGGGAAGTACAATATCATCGAGTTTAGGATTTCCCTTGTTATCTTCTTTTATGATTATAAGGTTAGATGAGGATGCGCCAATATTGAGGATGGTTCTCAAATGCGGAAAGAGCCTAATGTTTGCTTCTGCTGAAGCAAGATGAGGATTAACATAATAAACATCAAGCTCTCTAGCCAGACTCTCTCCAAAATCTCCTGTAATGCCTAAATCCGAGATCTCTTGTTCTTCTAATAATTGCTCTATTAGGTTAAGAGTTCTTTGAACTGGCTGCCTTTCGTGATTGACAACTTCAAGCTCTTCCACTTCCTCACTTAGTGGGGAATACGATGCAGCTTTTATTGTGAGAGAGCCAATATCTATGCCTAATATTTTTGGCATAAAAAATCACCCTATAAACAATCTTATACTATTACTTAATGGAAAAATTCAATTATGTCTAAACAAC
>JAOUJR010000166.1 GCA_029883145.1 Nitrospirota bacterium | reverse complement strand
GCTGCACCATAGTCCCTTCTGAGGAATCCCATAAGAAATGCCCCTGTGGTTTTTGCAGGCAGTCCAAGGAGATTTACGACGATTGGAGAGGCAGTAGCCTCCAGCCAGCTCAATATCTTAATTTTATCAAAAACAAAGAGAATCAGGGTGCCGAGTACAAATAGGGGGACTGCTTCTTTCAGGTACCATTCAATCCTGCTCAATGTTTTCATTAAAATATTTCTCATAGCTGGAAACCTCATCGGTGGAATCTCCATAAAAAAGTCAGGTTTTTCGCCGGGGATTATCTTTGATGCAAGATAACCTGAAGTGACGAGAATCAGTATTATGCATCCAGCCCACCACAATGTTGCTCTTATAGAGAGAGGTCCTAACATTCCAAATATAACGCCGAGTTGTGCAGAGCAGGGAATTGCAAGGGCTATAAGAAATGTTGCAATTATCCTTTCCCTGTTTGTTTCGAGCATCCTCGTTGACATTGTCGCCATAGTTCCACAGCCAAGACCAAGAACTATTGGTAAAACAGCCTTACCATTCAGACCGATTATCCTGAATACTCTGTTTGAAATCGCAGCAATCCTCGGAAGGTAGCCGCTGTCCTCAAGAAAGCCAAATGCGAGGAAAAATGTGGCGGTGATAGGGAGGATGATGCCTACCGCATAGGTTAATGCCATAGTAAATATCCCATATTGACCTATGAGCATGTCCTGGATAAACGTGATTGGGACTATTGCCTTGACAACTTTCTCTATTGCAGGGTTGAGGTACCCGCTGAATATAATTTTTTCAAAAAAATCTACGAGTATACCTGCACCCAGCCTGCCGACAAATTCATAAAAACCGAAAATGACAAGGAGGAGTATCGGTATCCCGAAGACAGGATGTATTGTCAATCTGCTTATCTTCTTTACAAGAAGCCCTGCCTCAGGTGCGCCCTTTTTCTGGACCCCTTTTATTATTTCTTCTGAGAGTGTTATCCTGCTGTGTCCTATGATATGAGAAATAGGCTCTTTTAACCTTGACTGGGCCTCATCCCTCAGGTCCTCTATAATTCTGATATCTTCTTTATTGAGATGTGCAACAAGCCATTCTTTAAGACTCTCATCACCAGAAAGTATCATCAATGCGAGTGATCGCTTTGAAATATTTGCCTCGGGGATGAACGCAACTATCTTTTTTGCATATTCTTCAATTATATTTCCATAGTGAGTTGTGATAGTTGGATAACGTGGTTTTAAAAGAGCTTCTTTTAATCCGTGGATGCCTTTCCTTTGGGGGGCAATAGTTCCTATCACTTCAATATTCAGCAATGCACTCAGTCTCTGATAGTCTATCTCGATGCCTCTTGCCTTTGCTTCATCTTCCATATTAAGGTCCAGTATGCAGGGGAGTCCCATCTCTGAAAGCTGCAGTAATAACATAAGTGTCCTTTTGAGATTCTTTGCATCTCCGACGAGGACGATCGCATCTGATTTCTCATGAAGAAGCATATCCCTTGTAACCTTTTCGTCCTCACTCATTGGGGTCAGACTGTTTACGCCAGGAGAATCGATAATCAGAAGTCTTTTATCCTTAATAGTGGTATATCCAGATGATATTTCTACGGTGGTGCCTGGATAGTTTGAAACAGTCACATACTTCCCGGTAAGAAGCCCGAAGATAATACTCTTGCCAACGTTAGGATTACCGACAATTACTATATTTTCATGATTGTGGTGGTTCTTTCTATTGTCTGTTATTTTTTGTTCTTTTGGCATCTCTTGCAATATCCTCTAATCTCAAGGGTATGAGTTACTCCTTTAAAGTCCTGTTTTCTGCAGAGGTTATCTTGAAGTCTTTCTAAGTCTTCGGAATAGAACTCTATAATGCTTCCACATCCAATACAGAGCATATGGTCATGGTGCCCATGACCGAAAGTATGTTCATAAAGAGTGCCACGTTCTGTCTTCGTGACCCGTTCTATTAAGCCGCATTCACAGAGAAGATTCAGGGTTCTGTACACAGATGCCCTCGATGCCTTCAAGCCAGTTTCCCTTATCCTTAAATAGAGGGATTCAGGATCAAAATGGCCATGGTAAGAAAATGTCTTCTGGAGGATAACGGCTCTCTCTTTGGTAACCCGCTGTCCTCTTTCCTTAAGAAATTTGTTGAAGATCTTCTTTTCCATATTTGAGATTGATTCTCAATTTCAATTGTAACGCACAGTTGTTTTCTCTGTCAAGGAAGAGGTAGTCTTCAGTGTTTTACATTTTTTTAGATTTATGCTATGGTTGATAGTTTTTTAAATTGGCTCTTGACAAAATGGTGTAATATATAGTTTAGTCACCAATAACCATATTCCAACAACAAAGCAGTATTGGGAATTTCGAATCTGATCATCAGGATTTATTTTATATTTGGTTATAGGTGTTTGGTCATCAGGTCAAAAGTAAACTGAGGTATTCTTTAAAAATATGTCATGATAAAAAATGGCTTATTGGAGGTACATATATGATAAATAAAATTGTCATTGCATATTCAGGGGGCCTTGATACCTCTGTGGCAATAAAATGGCTCAAGGAAAAATATAAAACAGAAATAATCGCTTTCTGTGCAGACCTTGGCCAGGGTGAAGATCTTGAGGTAATAAGCGAAAAAGCATTAAAGACCGGGGCCTCAAAGGTTTATGTTGAAGACCTGAAAGAAGAGTTTGTAAGAGACTATATATTCCCGATGCTCAGGGCAAACGCAGCATATGAAGGCACATACTTGCTCGGGACATCAATTGCAAGACCTCTTATTGCAAAAAAGCAGATAGAAATCGCAGAAAAAGAAGGTGCTGAAGCTGTCGCACATGGAGCGACAGGCAAAGGCAACGACCAGGTCAGATTTGAACTCGCGTATTATGCGCTTAACCCTGATATAAAGGTTATCGCGCCATGGAGAGAATGGCAGTTTACTTCAAGACAATCACTGATCGAATATTCTGAAATGCATGGTATTCCGGTAACTGCAACAAAGGAAAAACCTTACAGCATTGACAGAAATATCTTCCATATCAGCTATGAAGGAGGAGTTCTTGAAGATCCATGGCAAGAACCACCATCTGAAATGTATACGATGAGCATACCGCCGGAGAAAGCACCTGATAAGTCTGCATCTATTGACATCTCTTATGAGAAGGGCGATCCCATTGCAGTCAATGATGAACATATGTCTCCTGAGGTCCTGCTTATGAAGTTGAATTCTATTGCGGGTGAAAATGGTGTGGGAAGGATTGATATAGTAGAGAACAGATATGTGGGAATTAAATCCAGGGGTGTATATGAAACACCAGGAGGGACAGTGCTTCACACAGCTCATAGGGCAATTGAATCAATTACTCTGGACAGGGAAATACTCCATCTCAGGGATTCACTTATTACACGCTATTCAGAGCTTATATATTATGGATACTGGTTTTCTCCTGAAAGGGAAGCCCTTCAGACTCTGATAGATGAGATACAGAAAGAGGTCACAGGCACTGTGAGGGTGAAGCTCTATAAAGGGAGCTGTAGTGTGACAGGGCGAAAATCTCCGCTTTCACTGTACAACCCGGAGCTTGCAACGTTTGAAGCTGAAGGTGGATATAATCAGAAAGATGCAGAGGGGTTTATCAAGATAAATGCCCTCAGGCTGAAATTAAAAAAATTAAAAACTTAAATTATGTCAGAACTTAAATACTGGATTGCACTCTCCATGCTGTCAGACGTAGGTCCTGTTGTGTCAAGGAAATTACTCTCGGTGTTTAAAACGCCTGAACGTATATTCACTGCAGGGATTGATGACCTCCTTTCTGTAGATGGTGTAGGGATACACAGGGCAAATAATATAAAGGGATTTTCATCATGGAAGGACGTGGAGAAACGGATTCATGTCCTTGAAAAAAGAGGGATAAAGGCAGTGGGTTTTGGTGAGTCTTCTTATCCGGAGATGCTCAGGGAAACCGAGGATGCTCCTGTTGTCATTTATATGAAGGGGGATATCCAGTCACAGGACAGATATGCAATTGCAATTGTTGGTTCACGTAAGCCAACTCCCTACGGGACATCCGTGACAGAAAATATTTCAGAAAGTCTTGCAACTATGGGATTTACTATTGTAAGTGGTATGGCAAGAGGAATTGATGCCATATCGCACAAAGGTGCATTAAGAGTTGGTGGAAGGACCATAGCAGTACTCGGTTCAGGGCTTGATAGGCCTTATCCTCCAGAAAATAAAGGATTGATGGATAAAATTGTAAGCTCTGGTTGTGTGATTAGTGAATTTCCTCCAGGGACTCCTCCTGATAAAGAGAATTTCCCCCGGAGAAACAGGTTAATTAGTGGACTTTCACTGGGTGTGCTCGTCATAGAGGCTACTTCTGACAGTGGCTCTCTGATTACAGCAGGATATGCCCTTGAGCAGAACAGAGAAGTATTTGCAGTGCCTGGTAATATCACTTCACCTACGTCGGAGGGGACAAACGAACTTATAAAAAGAGGTGCAATGCTTACACGAAAGGCAGATGATGTTGTTGAGGAACTTGCGCCTGTGGTAAAAGGATTTATCAAATCAAAGGAGAAGGCAAAAATGGAAGTGACAGATGAAGAAATGAATCTTTGTAATATGCTCACTGGAGAGCCAAAGCATGTAGATGCTATTTCCCGGGAAAGTAGATTACCCTCATCAAAGGTACTCGGGATTCTTCTTGGACTTGAACTGAAAGGCATTGTCAGGCAAACAACTGGCAAGAGGTTTTATCTGCCATGAGCACTCTTGTT
>JAOUJR010000004.1 GCA_029883145.1 Nitrospirota bacterium | reverse complement strand
TTCGAGCAACTTTATGTCATTGAGGAGTTTTTCTACCTTCTCATGCGGTTTATCAGCTTTCAATAATCCCTTTATTGTGTCTATCTCTATTTTTTTCTGCTTGAGATACTCAAAGGCATACTTCCCTGTCAGTGCTTCAATTCTCCTGATACCCGAGGCAACACTCCCTTCTGAGAGAATCACAAATAATCCTATCTCACCTGTTGCCTTACAGTGTGTACCACCGCAGAGTTCTTTACTGAAATCTTCTACGTTCACAACTCGTACTGTCTCGCCATATTTCTCATCAAATAGTGCGACAGCACCTGTTTTCATTGCTTCATCAATCTTCATTATATCTGTTCTCACGGGTATGTCTTTGAGTATCGTTTCGTTGACAAGGTCTTCAGTCCTGTTTATTTCTTCGTCCTGCATTGCATTGAAATGGGTAAAATCAAACCTGAGTCTTTCAGGACTGACAACCGAACCTGATTGTTTGATATGGTCACCAAGAACTATCCGCAATGCCTTATGAAGTAAGTGAGTGGCAGTGTGGGTTCTCATGATAGCCCTTCTTCTTTCGACATCAACAATACAGGTAACTTTTTCACCTTTGGCAATCTTTCCTCTCTCTATTCTTACGTGATGAAGATGAGCATTGGGATAAGGCTTTGTGGTATTAAGAACCTTAATATGGACGTTTTTTGAATCCATAGTTCCTGTATCACCTACCTGACCTCCTGATTCAGCATAAAAAGACGTTTTATCAAGAAGTACCTCTCCCTCGTCACCTTCTGTCAATTCATTTACTGATTCACCTTTTTTGAAAATATCTACAATAATTGATTGAATTTTTAAACTATCATGTCCTACAAATTCTGAGTGTGTATAACCGCTTGCTTTTATCCGAAATCTAGGGGAAGTAATATGTGCCCATCCTTTAGTTTCTGTTTGAACACCTTTTGACCTCTCTCGCTGGGACGCCATCTCTTTTTGAAAGCCTTCTTCGTCAATATCCAATCCAGTGTCCATTGCTATATCTTTTGCGAAGTCTAAAGGAAAACCATAGGTATCGTAAAGCTTGAAGATTTCTTCCCCTGGAATAACCCGGGTACCATCTTTCTTCACTTTTGCAATAAGGTCATCAAGGAGATTCACGCCCGTCTCTATTGTCCTATTAAAACTCTCTTCTTCTATGCGAAGAATCTTTTTCGTTCTTTCTCTCTCATAAACAATTTCAGGATATATATCACCTATAGAATCAATAACGGAATCAACCAATTTATATAATGATGGTTCATGCATTTGGAGGATTTTTGCATGTCTTGATGCTCTGCGGATTATTCTTCGAAGAACATAACCTCTCCCTTCGTTTGACGGTACTACACCCTCAGAGAGGAGAAAGGTGATTGCACGGATGTGATCCGCAATAACTCTTATGGATATATCAGACTCTGTTGATGAGCCAACTTTTACACCTGAAAGAATGGAAATATTCTTAATGATTGGTTGAAAAAAATCAGTATCAAAATTTGATGTTTTACCTTGTAGTATCGCACTGATTCTCTCAATACCCATACCTGTATCTATACTTGGTTTCGGCAGAGGGGTAAGGTTTCCCTTCTCATCCCTGTTAAATTGCATAAACACAAGGTTCCAGAGTTCAAGAAATCTGTCGCACTCACATCCAACAGTACAGTCAGGCCTGCCACATCCTACATGTGCTCCCTGATCTATGATTATCTCGGAACATGGGCCACATGGACCTGTATCACCCATCTGCCAGAAGTTATCCTTTGGGCCAAGCCTTGCGATTCTTTCATCAGGAAGACCTGTCAGATCGGACCAGAGTTTTGCAGCCTCATCATCTTCTTCGTATACAGATACATAGAGTCTCTCCTTTGGCAATTTGAACCAGTCAGTTAAAAGTTCCCACGAAAAAAGGATTGCGTCTGTCTTGAAATAATCACCGAAAGAAAAATTTCCGAGCATTTCAAAAAATGTATGATGTCTTGCCGTATGTCCAACATTTTCAAGGTCACTATGTTTTCCTCCTGCCCGCATGCACTTTTGACAGGAGACTGCGCGAAGATAAGGACTTCTTTCTTCTCCGAGAAAAAATGTTTTAAACTGAACCATTCCTGCATTCACAAAAAGAAGGGTAGGGTCATGTTGTGGAATGAGAGGAGAGCTTGGTACAATACTGTGCCCTTTAGATTTAAAGTATTCCAAAAATGCAGTTCTTATCTCTGAACTCTTCATATCGATGAGATGTAGACCATTTCCCTTTTGATAGTTACCTATGGGTCGAAGGCTTGATTATTTTATATACATAAGTTTGCCGTCGTAAAATAGAAGAAGTTTTGTCTCAACCACACCTATTGTGGAGTAAATCCATTCTTCTCTTGTCTTCCCTTCGAATGGTTCGAGAATCTTTAAGGAATCAGGAGCTCCCCATGCGTACCGCACATGTTGAGGGGTCATACCAAGCGCAACTTCACCCTGTTTTATATTTTCCTGGATAGCAGGGGAAAACCCTTTAATCTCTTCTTCTGAATAGCGTATAGATTTTGTACAGCCTACCTGTGAAAGGAATATCAACGTTATGATGAAAATAACAGCTTTTTTCATTTTCAATCCTCCTTGAAGTTTTTGTAGGGCATTATTTTTTTTATTGTCTCATAAGAATACCCTTTCCTGAGAAGAAGATTATATATTCTTCTTCTTACTTTTTCAGATGGATATGTTTCTAATCTGCTTAATTTTTTATCCACAAGTTTTTGGGCATTTTCAATGTCTTCTTTTTCATATAAATTGAGAACGACATCAACAATAGGTTGCGGTATCCCTCTGTGAAGCATAAATCTCCTTGCTCCATGATAACCAAGTAATTTTATAGACATTGCCTCTCTTTTCAGAGACTCAGCTAATGACATGTCATCAATGAGACCTCTGTGCCTGAGGTATTGTATTGTAGAGAAAATCACCGTTTCAGGAAAACCTTTTTTTCTCAGTCTTTCTTCCAGTTCCTTCTCGCTTCTTCCTCTGTAACTCAGGAGTTTCAAGGCATATTGCCTTGACTTATGGACGTTGATGATATCTGTATCCTTATCGTCCAAACCTTTCAATGTCCATCTTTTCCTTATCTGTAGGTTTATCAATAAATGTGAGGTCGCTTGTGGCCTGCACTCCTTTTACTCTCAGTGCAAAATCATCTGGATTTGTTGCTCTTCTCAGTGCTTCTTCATAGGTGATAAGCCCTGATTTGAAAAGGTTAAAGAGAGACTGGTCAAAAGTTTGCATCCCATAATGTATTGCTCCCTGAGCAATTGCATCATGGACTAATTTAGTTTTATCCGGATCAAGGATGCAATCTTTTATTGTGACTGTGGCTACAAGAACCTCAACTGCGGGAACCCTGCCTTTCCCGTCTGCCCTCGGGACAAGCCTCATGGATATAATACCTTTCAGTACCGATGCAAGTTGTATCCTCACCTGTTTATGCTGATATGGAGGAAATACAGAGATAATTCTGTTGATTGTCTCTACTGCATCTATTGTATGTAAAGTACTCAAGACAAGATGCCCTGTCTCAGCTGCGACCAGTGCTGTTTGTATAGTCTCAAAATCACGCATCTCTCCCACGAGTATTACATCAGGGTCTTGCCTGAGGGCCTGTCTCAATGCCTTACTGAAGGACTCTGTATCACTTCCTATCTCTCTCTGGTTAATGATACTTTTTTTATCTCTGTGGAGATATTCTATCGGGTCTTCAATAGTCACGACGTGTTCTGTTCTGTTATTGTTGATGAGGTCTATCATTGAAGCAAGGGTTGTTGTTTTTCCGCTCCCGGTTGTCCCTGTAACAAGGATTAAGCCCATTTGTTCCAAAGAAAGCTTCTTAATGACTTCAGGGAGAAGTAATTCTTCCATTGAGGGAATTCTCGTAGGGATAACTCTAAAGACAATTCCTACTGTCCCCCTCTGTACGAATGCATTACATCTGAATCTTCCAAGTCCAGGAACACTATAAGCAAGATCTATATCATTCTTCTTTTTGAATATCTCCTTCTGTCCTGGTGACATCACAGAAAGAGCGATAGTTAATGCGTCTTCTTCGCTTACTCTTTTCTCCGATGATATCGGGGTAAGCTCTCCATAAATCCTCAGTATCGGCGGAGAACCGACCTTGATATGAAGGTCTGAGGCATCTAAGGATCGCGCCTTTTTTAAAAGCTCATTAATTTCCATAATTATCTCCTTAGGTTATATAAATCAATAATCTTTTTTTCAATTTCTTTCGCAACCTCACCGTTATTTCTCAAGAACTCTTTTGCATTTTCCCGCCCCTGACCGATTCTGTTACCGCCGTAACTATACCACGCTCCTGATTTTTCGATAATGCCTTTCTCAGTTCCGAGGTCAACAATTTCTCCAAATCTCGAAATCCCTTCATTGAAATATATATCAAACTCAGCCTGTTTGAAAGGAGGGGCAACTTTATTTTTCACTACCTTAACTCTTACCCTTCCACCTATAACCTCCTGATTTTCCTTAATATTATCTATCCGTCTTATATCGAGTCTCATAGAAGAATAGAACTTTAATGCAGTTCCCCCTGTAGTAGTCTCTGGGTTACCGAACATAACACCGATCTTCATCCTCATCTGATTAATAAATATCACTGTGGTAAGTGATTTTGATATCGCAGCGGTAAGCTTTCTCAGTGCCTGGCTCATCAGCCGTGCCTGGAGCCCGGGAAGGGAATCACCCATTTCGCCTTCTATCTCTGCCCTTGGTACAAGAGCAGCAACCGAATCAATTGCAATAATATCAATGGCGCCACTCCTCACAAGAGCCTCCGCAATCTCAAGAGCCTGTTCTCCTGTATCGGGCTGTGAGATAAGGATGTCTTCTATTTTCACACCGAGTTTTTGTGCATAATTCACATCAAGTGCATGTTCAGCATCAATAAATGCTGCATTGCCGCCTCCCTTCTGTGCCTGTGCAAGAGCACTTAATGCCAGGGTTGTTTTCCCTGAGGACTCAGGACCGAAAATCTCTACAACCCTGCCCCTCGGAAAACCTCCAACCCCTGTTGCAATATCGAGAGCTATTGAGCCAGTAGGTATTATCTGGAGGCCCTCGGCAATACCCTCTGCGCCAAGCCTCATAATAGCACCTTTCCCGAAACTCTTTTCAATCTGCGCTATAGCTATTTCGAGAGCCTTAACCTTGTCTTTATTCGTCATACTTTCCTCCAAACGGTATTTCTTGTAAACAATAATAGTAAGCTCCTGTAGGTTTGAGTTCACTCTGCATCAATTTTATATTTCTGACCTCTATACTTCCGAAGTCTTTTCCTGTGAAGTTATCAAGTCCATGAATAAGGTTTACTATTCCTCTTTGAGAGCGAACCCTTCCGAGTGTCAGGTGGGGATGGAATTTTTTATCTTCTTTTTGATAGCCTATTAATGACATAGAGTCTTCAATATCGTCCCGGAGCTTCTTCAGCATATCTGACCCTTCCACTCCTGCCCAAATCACCTTAGGATATTTTCTGTTTGGAAACATACCCATAGTATATATTGTAATATAAAACGGATTATAAAAGAATGCAATTTTAGTCAGAGATTCAATTATCTTGGGAATCATACCCTCGGACGTATTTCCAAGAAACTTCAGTGTAAGATGGAGGTTTTCAGAGTTAACCCACTTCACGTCTGCATCGTATTTTTTCAGTACTTCAATAAGCCCGCCCATATCTTTTTTTATTGTTTCAGTGATCTCTATTGCGATGAAGCATCTCAAGTGCATAGTATGATTTCTAATGAACAAGTATCCATATCTGAAGAATTATATTTGTATAAATGGCTGCCATAATGTCATCTGCCATCACACCAATACCCCCGACTAATGCAGCTTCTATTTTTTTTATTGGAAACGGTTTTAGTATATCGAAAAACCTGAATAAAAAAAAGGCTGCAAGTGCATAACTTATGCTAAACGGAATAAAAAGTACAGAAAGGAAATAACCACAAAATTCATCTATAACGATATGCCTGCTGTCCTTACTATTGAGAAGCCTTTCAGCATGGTGCGAAGATATGATGCCAACCAGTAGTACAAAAAACAATAAAATGAGATGAATAAATGAAGAGGGTCTTAAAAGTATGAAAAAAATAAACGCGGTAAGTGTACCGAAGGTTCCGGGTGCAAAAGGAATATACCCTATAAAACCAAGTGTAGCAACATATTTAAGGATTGACACCTGTTCTGTTTAGCCTTATTCTTGAATTAATTTGTAATGAAAACTTATTGTAGCACTCCCTTCGAGCGTGGCTTTAACAGAACAGTACTTGTTCATTGAGAGCTCAACCGCTCTTTTTACCGCTTCTTCAGATATATTCCTGCCACTCACAATAAACTCTATGAATATATCATTAAATTTTCTGGGATGATTCTCTGACTTCTGTCCTTTGAGATTCATTTTAAGGCCTGTCACGTCCTGTTTCTTCTTTTTAAGAATCGAAATAACATCCATCCCCGAACATCCGCCTAACCCCACGAGGAGTAATTCCATTGGCCTAAGGCCTGTATCATGTCCACCGACTTCAGGGTCACCATCCATGACTATTGCATGTCCTGATGATGACTCTCCTACAAACTGGAGCCCCTGTACATAGGTAACTATGGCGTTTGTCATTGTAACCCCCTGTAAAGTTTTAGTTAATTTATCTGAGATGAGTATCTTTGTCAAGGAAACGATAACAATGTGAAGGATTTTAAATTGTTTAAAAATTATCTGCCCCATTATTATTATTATTTAGGTTGACATTTTATTTGCTCATCTTCAAAATAATGTTTTTATCTGCCCTGTTTAACAAAATAAAAAAGAGAGCTGAATTAGTTGAAAGAGATAAGGGTGTCTGGAACAAAGTTCAAATTTTATATGCATGGGTAGTAACTTTGAAGGAGGGAAAAATGACAGCAGAAGTAGCTAAAGTGCCAGCAAAAGCGTGGGTTGTTACCTTTGCAGGGACTGCCATTAACTTGTGCTTGGGAATCTTGTATGCCTGGAGCGTCTGGGCTAAAGAACTTATTAATGAAAAAATTGCAGGTCAGCCTCTGACAGGGATAAATGAAGGCTGGACCTATCTTACCAACGCACAGGCTGCTACTCCTTTTTCCCTTTGTGTGATAATCTTTGCCTTACTAATGATCGCAGGGGGGCGGATTCAGGATAAATTCGGCCCAAAAGTTGGAGCTACTACAGGTGGGCTTTTCCTTGCAGCAGGCTGTATTCTTGCTGGATTAATGAAAAGCTATACAGGCCTGATTATTGGTTTCGGAATACTTGGTGGAATAGGCATGGGTATTGGTTATGCTGCACCCACACCAGCTGCTTTAAAATGGTTTGGCCCACATAAGCGGGGCCTGATTGCTGGTTTGGTAGTAGGTGGCTATGGAGGAGCAGCCATCTATATCTCTCCGTTAGCACAATATCTTATTGACCAATATGGCATTTCCGGAAGCTTCATTAGTTTGGGAATATTTTTTGCTGTTGTGGTCATTATAGCAGGCCAGCTTCTGTCTTGGCCACCAGCTGGCTATGTGCCCCCTGGTGTATCCGTAAATGCGGCATCTTCAAAGAAACCTGCGATGACTTCACATGATTGGACAGCAACTGAAATGTTGAAAACCTGGCAATATTATGCCCTGGTTGTTCTGTTCATCGGCTCCACTCAGTCAGGTCTTATGATTATTGCGAATGCTGCAAAAATACTTGCAGAAACTGCTCATGGGATTCCTTTCTTAGCAGCTAATGCCTGGATTTTAGCCTCTTATGGTGGTTTGATCAACGCAACAGGACGTGTAGGCACTGGCCTCTATTCTGATAAAATTGGTCGGGCTAATGCATATACCCTTAACTGTTTCATTTCTGCCCTATGTCTCTTCGCAATGCCTTCTATAATAGCTTCAAAAAGCGTTTTCTTCCTGTTCTTAGCAATAGGCATTGCTTACTGGCAGTATGGCGGTGGGCTGGCACTTTTACCTGCCTTCACTGCAGACTTCTTTGGAACCAAGAACCTTGGCTTGAACTATGGGTTGGTATTCCTTGGCTGGGGTTTAGCCTTTTTCATGGCGAGATTAGCCGGCACCATTAAAGACATCACTGGAAGCCTGGATTGGGCATTTTATATTTCAGGCTTAATACTGATTGTCGCTGTTGTTCTCGTTCGGATTACTAAGAGACCGAAATAGAAAGCATAGGAAAATTCTTCGTTGGTGCAGAGTAATATGATTGATTATTATATAATAGTAAAAGTTCACTGTGAGGAGGGATAACAAATGTCACAAGACAGCATTAAAGTATTATTAGAGGAAAAAAGGACATTTCCACCATCAAAGGATTTCAGTGAAAAGGCGATTATCAAGAATATGGGAGAATACGAAAGACACTATAAGAAGTCTGTTGAAGATCCGGATGGTTTCTGGGCTGAAGTAGCAGAGAATTACATAACATGGTATAAGAAATGGGATAAGGTATCTGAATGGAATTTTGAAAAACCAGAAATTAAGTGGTTTATTGGTGGAAAGCTTAATGTGTCATATAACTGCCTGGACAGATTCATCAAAACACCCATCAGAAATAAGGCTGCCATTTTATGGGAGAGAGACGATGGTCGCTACGTTACTTATACCTATCAGCAACTCTATTACGAAGTCAATAAGTTTGCAAATGTACTAAAGAAAAACGGAATCAAAAAGGGTGACAGGGTAACAATATATCTCCCCATGAGACCAGAACTTCCAATTGCCATGCTCGCATGTGCAAGGATTGGGGCAATTCACAGCGTTGTTTTTGGTGGATTCAGTGCACAGGCACTTAAGGAAAGAATCCAGGATTGTAACTCAAAACTTGTTATTACTGCAGAAAAAGGTATAAGGGGAGGAAGAATTGTTTCTCTAAAGGCAAATGCCGATATCGCTCTTCAGGAATGCCCTTCGGTAGAAAGAATGATAGTAGTGAGAATGGAAAGAAGGCTGTATGATGTCGATTTGGAGCCTGAAAGAGATGTATGGTGGCATGATGAAATGGAAGACCCTGATATCTCTGCCTATTGTGAACCAGAATGGATGGATGCAGAGGATCCACTATTTATCCTTTATACCTCAGGCTCTACAGGAAAGCCAAAGGGAGTCCTCCACACAACAGGAGGATATTTAGTCTACTCAAATCTTACCTTTAAATGGATATTTGACTATCGTGATGAGGACATTCATTTCTGCACTGCAGACATTGGATGGGTTACAGGCCATACCTATATTGTTTATGGACCATTGAGTTGTGGTGCAACAAGCCTTATGTTTGAGGGAATACCCACATATCCGACTCCTGGAAGATTCTGGGATATTGTAGACAAATATGGGATTACCATTTTTTATACAGCTCCTACAGCGATACGAGCACTCATGAGGGAGGGTCCGGAATGGGTTAAAAAACATGACCTATCCTCACTGAGATTGCTTGGTACTGTTGGAGAGCCAATAAATCCAGAGGCATGGATGTGGTACCACACACATGTAGGGAAAGGAAAACTCCCTGTAGTTGATACCTGGTGGCAAACGGAAACCGGTGGAATTTTGATAACCCCCTTACCAGGTGCAATGACCTTGAAACCTGGTTCAGCTACTAAACCATTTCCAGGAGTTGTACCGTCAATTTTAAAAGAAGATGGCACTCCAGCAGGAGTAAACGAAGGTGGGTATCTTGTCATTGAAAGGCCATGGCCTGGAATTTTAAGGGGGACATATGGAGACCCTGAAAACAAACGAATAAAGGACGTCTACTTTACAAGATTCCCAGGAAAATACTTCACAGGTGATGGTGCAAGAGTTGATGAAGATGGTGATTACTGGCTTATGGGCAGGATTGACGATGTCCTTAATGTTTCCGGACACAGGCTTGGTACCGCAGAACTGGAATCAGCTTTTGTAGCTCATGAGGCTGTTGCAGAGGCAGCAGTGGTTGGATTCCCTCATGAGATCAAAGGTGAGGGTATATATGTATATGTTACCTTAAAAGAAGGACGCCAACCATCAGAAGAACTCAGGAAAATGCTCGTAGGTCAAATCAGGCGTGTCATTGGACCGATTGCATCTCCTGACAAAATACAATTTGCACCAGGTCTTCCAAAAACAAGGAGTGGAAAAATAATGAGGAGGATATTGAGAATGATTGCGAGAGGGCAGGTTGAAGACCTTGGAGATACAAGTACCCTTGCTGATCCGTCAGTGGTAGATGATCTTGTCAAGGGAAGAGCATAGACAAGGGAAATTAGAAAAGAGAAATTAGAAATTAAAAATAGGTCAGGCAAAATGCCTGGCCTATTTTTTTATTATCTTGTCTCCTTCATGCTCACCATTTTATCCTTTTCAAGACATTTTGATTTTATGATTCATAGAGAAATGGATTAATAAAATAAGAGCGTATGTTATTATAAAAATAGACATAAGTTAAAAAATTAAGTTTTTATCAAAAGAATACTTTTATAAAAATTTATTGAGGAGATGAAGAATGTCAGTTAAGAATCTTGAATTCTTATTTAATCCCAGGAGAATAGCTGTTATTGGAGCGAATGAGAATCAGGACTCTTTGGGTTACTGCATCTTCAGAAATTTAGTAGGAACCGGTTTTAAAGGGTCAGTCTATCCTGTAAACCCTAATATGGCTGCTATACAGGGAGTAGAGGCATATAAAAAAATCACAGATATTCAACGTGATATAGATTTAGCAATCCTGGCTGTTCCTCCTGAGGATATCCTTGCTGCCCTCAATGAGTGTGGTCAAAAAGGTGTAAAGGGTGTCATCATTTTATCCCCTGATTTTAGCTACCGGGCCGAAAACCCACAACTCTTGCAAACGAAGATTAAGGAATCTTCCTTAAAATATGGGTTAAGAGTTCTGGGTCCTAATTCGATAGGTTTTATAAGACCCGGGTTAAAGCTCAATGCGAGTCTTTTCCCCAAGATGCCACCTAAAGGAAACATAGCTGTTATTTCCCAGAGTGTTACCTTTTCAGATGCTCTTCTTGACAGGGCGGTACGTAAAAACGTTGGGTTTAGTTGTTTTGTATCAGTTGGATCGAGAGTAGATATTGGTTTCTCTGACATAATTGATTTTTTAGGTATTGACCCGGAGACAAGAGCTATTATTCTCTATCTTGAGTCAATCAAAAGGGGCAGGAAGTTCATGACATCTGTCCGGGCATTTGCCTGCAGCAAGCCAATTGTCGTTATCAAATCAGGTAGGTTTGAAGCATCGGCCAAAGTAGCACTGACACACTCAGGTATTTTAGCAGGAGAGGATAGAATTTATGACGCAGTCTTCAAAAGAGCGGGTGCCATCAGAGTAGACGAAATGATTGACCTTTTCTATCTGGCTGAAACCCTGGCAAAACAGAGACGACCGAAAGGAAATCGTCTGGCAATAATCACTAACTCCGGTGGCCCTGCAGTAATAGCTGTTGATACTCTTTTAAGAATGGGCGGAGAGTTAGCCCATCTAAGTCAAGAAACATTAAACAACCTCAGAAACCACGTACCTTCAAAAAGGAAAATTCAAAACCCTATTGATTTTCTCTATGATGCTCCACCAGAGGAGTATGAAATAGCTGTCAAAAGCTGTTTAAATGATAAAGAGGTCGATGGAGTACTCGTCATTCATACACCCTCATTCGGTACCAGACCAAAAGAAACCGCTGAGGCGGTAGCCAGAGCTGCAGAAACCTATATATACAAGCCACTATTAACCAGCTGGCTGGGAGGAGATCAGGTAAGTGCTGCTCGTGAATTTCTCAATGACAAAGGCATCCCAACCTTTGTGACTCCTGAACAGGCTGCGAGGAGCTTTATCTATATGTATCGTTATGGCCATAATCTAAAACTTCTCTTTGAAGCTCCTGAGGCTATTCTCAAAGACTTTATACCTGACTATATGAAGGTTCTTGACATAATCAACAGAGCCACGGGAGACAGGAGGCTTGTTTTAACCTTGAATGAGGTTAAGGATATACTCAAAGCCTATGGCATACCCGTAATTCCCACATGGAATGCAAAAACAGAGGATGAAGCGCTTCAGATTTCAGAAGAGACTGGATATCCGGTAGTTTTAAAAATTGATTCTCCAAAAATCTTTCACAAAGTGGAGAAAGGCGGGGTTATCCTCAACATAAGAGATCAATTTTCAGTCAAAGAAGCGTATAAACACCTGAAAGATGTTGCTACGGCCTGCGGTGATCCTCAGGCTCAGGTATTGATACAACCGATGATTATTAAACTGGGCTATGAACTGGTTATTGGTGCCAAAAAAGACAAATCGTTCGGCTCTGTAATAATATTTGGAACAGGAGGGGCACTCCTTGAGGCAATCGAAGACTACTCCGTTGGTCTTCCACCTCTCAATCAAACCCTTGCTCGATATATGATGAGTGAAACCAAAATTTATCGGTATCTAAGAAGCCAACATTCTTTCGAAAACACCCTGAGACAACTGGAAGAAGTCATGGTGAGATTTTCTCAACTCATTATAGACTTCCCCCAAATCAAAGAGATAGACATCAATCCGTTCTTTGTTACCGATAAGGAAGGATTTGCCTTAGATGCAGGCATATTGCTTGAAGAAGAAATCCCGGACAGTACAAAGAGTTTAAAGGGCACGTTATGTCCACCCCATCTCTCTATATGCCCTTATCCAGTCAGCTATGTTAAAGAGATAAAGCTTGAAGACGGAACACCCGTTCTCATAAGACCTGTGCGTCCGGAAGATGAACCCCTTATGATCAAGTTTTTCAACAATTTTTCAGAACAAACTATTATAATGAGATTTTATCATCAATTAAGTAATTTCTCCCATGAACAATTGGTCAGGTACTGTCAGATTGACTATGACCGGGAATTTGCCTTCGTATGTGAAATTAGAGAAGGAGAACTCAGGAGGATAATTGGAGACATAAGGCTCAATAAGCAACCTGATCTCGAGACTGCCGAGATGGCAGTGGCAGTAGCTGACCAGTGGCAGGGCAAAGGTGTGGGCAGAATCCTCTGTGAGTATTGTATTCAAGTGGCAAGGGAATTTGGAGTGAAAAAACTCTGGATGGAAATTCTTGGGATTAATTCGAGGATGCTTAAATTGTCTGAAAAATTGGGATTCAAAATTACAGAAAGCGATAACGATGTCGTTAAAGTGATAAAGGAACTTTAGATTGTCGCTTACCTTAAAAATCGAAGAGACAAAGGTTCTGTAGTTCATAAATTTTAAAAAGCATATCCCCCCCTGAAATACATAGATACAAATGGTTTCTGACATACTCTTCTGCACAGAGCTATAATATGAGAAAATATGTCATCAATCTTCAGTAAATTCGATAATTTTTTTAAAAAAGACCTCTGGGAAACCAGGAGGGATTCTTCGGGAAAACTTAAAAATGTCCTGATTACCGTTTTACAGCTGCTTCATAAAATAGGGCAGGAATTTCTCAATGGTGAAATCCCTCGACGGGCATCCAGCCTCGTTTACACATCACTTCTTACAATCGTACCCATCTTGGCCGTTGCATTTTCTGTTGTTAAAGCGTTTGGCGTTCATAACATGCTTGAACCTTTCATGAGGAATTTTCTTGCCCCTTTGGGAGAGAAAGGTGATGAGATAACATTCAATATCATTACATATGTAGAAAGAATAAACGTGGGTCTTCTTGGGATGATCGGGCTCGCCGCCCTGACTTACACTGTTATGAATACTATACAACAGGTTGAGAATTCCTTCAATTACCTCTGGCAGATTAGTGAAAAAAGGAATCTTCTGAAGAGATTCAGAGATTATATGAGCGTGCTTCTGGCAGGGCCGGTCCTTATCGTAGCGGCGCTCGGTATCACCACTTCTATTATGAGCAATACCATTGCACAAAAAATAATATCCATAGAGCCGTTTGGAACTGTTCTTTTTCTTATTGGAAAGCTTCTTCCCTACATGTTAATCAGTGTGGCCTTTACTTTGATATATTACTTACTGCCCTATACCAAAGTTAATTTTAGATCAGCATTTGTTGGAGGCATTTCCGCAGGTATTTTGTGGCAGGCAGGCAGTTGGACATTTGCACGCTTCATAGTGTCGTCAACGCAATATTCGGCAATATATTCCGGTTTCGCCATAGTCCTCCTGTTTATGATCTGGCTCTATTACAACTGGGTAATAATCCTAATAGGTGTAAAGGTATCCTTTTATCATCAATTCCCTATACTTCTGCATATGCGAGATGAAAGGATTATATATAGCGAATGGTACATGCAGCGGTTAGCGATTATGCTGATGTATCTCGTCGGATACAACTTTTTTCATGATAAGCACCGCTGGACTTTACCGGCCCTTATGGAGCGCTTGCGGACTCCCAAGGGTGTGGTACAGGATATCCTTGAAGCCTTAGAGAAGAGCGGGCTCATACTCAGGGTTGACTCTGACGAAACCTTTGTGCCGGGCCGGGATATTGAGACAATAACGCTTAGCGAAATTGTCAATAGTGTCAGAGGCGAGTTTCAGGACGCATACTCGCCTCTCAATGATTTTACGTCCATTCCCGGAATAGAGAAAATTATGAGTGAGGTACAAAATACAATTAATAACACCTTTTCTAAAGAGACCTTAAAAAAATTGGTTACCTCACATATACCTGACAACAAAAAGACTATTTGAGCCTGAAATCCACTCTGCTGTTTTTAAGCTTCTCTTTCTTTTCGGGCTCGAGGGATTTTGGTTCTACTAAAAACATCCTGTCTGCAGTAACCTGTCCTGATTTTAATATGTAATCCTTGACCTTGAGCGCCCGCTGGGAAGCAAGCTGCCTCAGGTCATCATCCTTTACTTCTATATGGGTGAGCATCAGTTTTTCCATCTCGGGCACAGGGAGGTCCTTCGCAAATCCAAGTATAGTTCTTGGCTTAGGGAACTTTTCTTCCTTATATGCCATCTTCAGGTACCTGGCATATTCCTCTTTTTCTATCGTTATTTTATCCACCGGGACAGCAGGCTGCCCTTTCTTCACCAGGTCTTTCAGTTTCTGGGCTTTTATCTTTTTCTTGAACAGATACTGCTTGATATCCTCTCTGTCACGCTCAACATCAACATGTCCCTCTATCTCGAGTTTTAAGGCCGGCCTTTCAAAGAGGGCCTTTGTCAGGGTGTCCAGTTTCTTCACCTCTTGCTCAGCCACGGCGCCACTTCCATAGTCAAACTCCACATAGCCCAGTTCTTCTCCACCTCCGAACATCGCTCCGAGAAGGGCAAAGGGTGAAGTGGCAGCCTTGGCTACCAGATTGAGCAGTAGTTTAATGATTATTTTTCCGATGCTGAACTTCGGATCGTTAATATCTCCGGAGACAGGAACATCCAGGTTGATTTCACCCTTTCTGTTTTTAAGGAGAGCAATCGCAAGTCTCACGGGAAGTTTTGTGGCCTCGGGACTTTCAACCTTGTCACCGAGGGTTAATTGGTCAAGTAATATGTTGTTCTGGGAGTCAAGTTTCTTTTTCACTATAAGATACTGGAGATTAAGAGAAAGCGCTCCCTTTTGTATTGTGTATCCCAGATACCTGCCAGAATAAGGTGTCACCGGGCTCAAGTCCATATTTTTAAAATCAATCTTAAGGTCAACATAGAGATCATCCCGCAGAGGGTTTATCTTGCCCGTAATTTCAAGAGGGGCATAGTTTTCAAGCTTTCCACGGAGGTCTACGTCGGCGAACTTGTTCTCCTCAGAGGACAGCCCTGATATCCTCCCCCCGATTTCAAGGAAGCTGGAGGAGAAGTGAGGTTCGACATGCCTATCTGAGAAATTTATCGTGCCCCCCTGGAAAGTAACGGCATCTATCTTTATGAGTTTCTCTGTTTTTTTCGTCGGAACTTTATCAGGCGGTCTTGCGGTACTATCAAAAGATTTTTGCTGTGCGGATTCAGAGGCTTTTTGAAGTTCACTGATAGGTCTGCCTGTTGCAGCGGCGTCTACAGGCTTTGCGTAAGCCTCAACAACAGGCTCCCCGGCCTCTTCCTTTGTGGCAGCCACTTCGCCTCCGCCTTTTTCCTGCATTATTTCCTGAAGGTTCATCGAGCCGTCTTTGTTTATAATGATGCGTGAATAGAAATCAGTCAGCGACACCTGGGCTATATTGATGTAAAGGGGATTGTAAGTGGCGTTTATTTTTTCGAAATTAAAAGAATTCCATTTCAAAAAATCCTCGGCATTGGCCTTATCAAGTGATGCAAAGTTTCTCACTGATGCCTCGCCCTTGTATGAAGCCTTCATTATGCCGTCCCTTGAATACTCGGCAGAAACAGTCCCGTTTAACGATATATCGCCCTGTGTGATTATGATCTTAACACGGTCTGTAAAGTAAGACTTTAACGGAGCAATCTCAACACCTTCGACATTCAGCTTCATATTCGCTGAGAGCGGATTGATGCTGACAGAGCCCTTTGTTGTAAAAGAGCCTTTTTTATTGAATAGAAAAGAAAGAGATGCTCTGCCTTTTGAGTTCTTTACAGTCGAAAGGTTGGTCCCCTTAAAGTTAATCTGTTCGGCAATCAGATTCACAGGCTCCTGCAGCATAGAGTCCTCTATCTTTACCGTATAGCGATCTACAGCAATGTTTTTTAGCGTGACAAGCAATTCCTTCTCTTTTTTTGTCTTCCCTTCTTTTTCCTCCGAAGTCCCTGATTCTGGCACGAGGCTTAGTACGTTGAACTTGCCGTCACTATAACGTCTTATTTTTAAAAGGCCCTTTTGAGTTGAAAGTGCGCCTATGTTGACCTCTCTTTTTGTGAGATCCACAGATGTATTATTGAGTGAGACCACAGGGATATTCAGGAAATCATCCTTCTCGCCTCGCTTTCTCAGTTTCAGGGAAGTTAACGCTGCTGAAAGTTCTGATAACCCTATCTCGGGCTCTTTTTCCGTCTTTTTAAACATATATTTTGTCAAAAGGTCGAGCGCGCCTCCTTCGATATCAAAAAGCACGCTCTGAGAGTAATAAGGCGAATACTTCTTAAGTTGTATTTGCCTGAATTCCAAAGTGCCCTCAGATACGAGGGGATTGATCGAAAAATCATTTTCGAGTATCACGCTCTCTTTGGATTCCGTCTGCAAGGAAAGGTGTGCCTTTGCTTTCTTATCCTGTGCGGTGCTCAGGTTATCGATTCCGATCTCTATCATTTTCAGCGTGGTTTTGAAAGGAATTGATGTGAGATCTGAGAACTCTATCTTCCCGTTTGCGACCCGAATCTGATCTGCATCAAGGGAAAGAGGGGTTGCCTCTTTCGCAGGCGGCTTTTCTCCGGGTTGTTTTTCAGGCAGAAGAACCAGCAGATTTATTTTCGATGACCTGTCACGCGATATGTTCAACTCCGGAGATTGAAACATCATTTTTGTTAAATGTATTTTTTTTGCGATTAAGTCTGACGGAGCAAAAGATATCTCAATTGCAGGGAGAGATACGAGAGGTTTCTCTTTGAGATCAACAACCTTAACTTTCTTAAGCGAGACATCACCGGTCACATTCAAGGACGGCGGCCTGTCTCTGTACTGGATGTATGAAACCCCGGTGTTCACATCAAGAAATCCGGACAGCATCTTAAAAGACATCTTGAATGGAGAGTATGCCAAATAAAATGGGATATCCAGGTCTTTGATGTTAATATCCAGATGAGTCTCATAGGAGTCCTTAAACGGTTTAGCCTTGCCTTTGAAAGAAACAGGGGTACCATTGACCTTTGCCTCAAATGAAGGATGAACGTAAATATCGACATAATAGGGCAGACTGGATATTAAGGGTATCTTGATATCCATATCTCTCAGCTTATGTGCTGTATGTTTCGGACCGTCAAAAAAGTCGACGCTTCCATTAAGTATCTGTATATTGTTAAGGGAGAACCTGGGCTTTTTTTCTTCTTCTTCTTTTTTCTGCTTGGGTTCCAGGAGGTCCGAAAAATTATAGGAACCGTCCTCGTTCCGCACTATGTTCACGTAAGACCTGCTCACTTTAATCTCTCCGAGAATCAACCCCCTTTTTAATAGAGAGATACTCTGGAAGTTCAGGTAAAGTTCGTCAAAGGATACAAACGCATCCTGGTTGTTTCTTTCATTAACCAGAAATCCTCTCAATGTTACAGACAGCATGAA
>JAOUJR010000165.1 GCA_029883145.1 Nitrospirota bacterium | reverse complement strand
ACCCTCTCGAGAGACCTCTCGAGAAACATATCATTCCTTATCTGAACCTTTTTATCTATGGCTCTTGCCTGAACCCAGTACTTCTTGTCAACAATCCCATCCGATCTCAGTTCAAGAAGTGTATGCCTTCCATTCTTTCTGCCTATTATAAAACGCTCATGTGCAACAGTATCAGCCGCAAGATGACTCATATAACCATAGACAAACGCCTTCTGTTGCTGTGTCCTTGCAGACTCGAGAAGATCAAAGGCAACGTCCCAGCTGTGAGAGCTTTTCTCGTCAGGCAGATACTTCTTCCACATAATGATATCTGCCATGAGAGTGCCATAGAGAAAATCATGCCTGAATTTCCTTATCAGTGCATATACTCCTGCGGGAAGAAGCGGGCCGAGGAAAAAGATCTCATTGCCAAGATAAATATGTGTAAGAGGACCCCATGCAAAGGCAGAAGAAGGCAACAACAAAAATAAGATAATAAAAAATACCAAATGAAAATAACTCACAAATACAATTTTACCAGATTCAATAGGGAAAGTTCTATCTTCTGTCTTTAACTAAGTCTCTTTGTACAGTTATCTCTCTTAAATGAGTGATTTGCTTAGCTTATTCAGGAGCTTCACCTGCAATTCCCCTGATCATATCTTTTTTCCCAATAATCCCGACTATTTTCCCTTCTTTTATTACAGGAAGGAGATGTATCTTTTTTTCTGTCATTATGGTGGCAATATCTTCCATGGGTGTCTCCTCATCTACAGTCACCACATCTCTTGTGCATATCTCGCCGACAGTCAATGCAGCCATCTTTTTAATTTCAACCTCCAGCTTGCTTGTACCAATAGGGATAAAGGCATCGAATAGTCTGAACACTGTAGGGATATGAAGTCTTTTGTTTTTACTTATGAGGTCATTCTCAGTGACTATGCCAACTACATTCATCTCATCGTCAACCACGGGGGTGCCACTGATCTTCTGCTTTCTGAGTATCTTTGCCAGTTCTTCTATGGTGGTGTCTGATTTCACGGTTATTACATCACTAGTCATTATGTCTTTTGCCTTCAGCATGCTCTCTCCTCAATTTATCAATATAGTTTACTTCTTCTCTCGAATGGGTCGGGTTAACAAAAATTCTAACAATGCCTTCTGTGTATGGAGCCTGTTTTCTGCCTGATCAATGACGACACTTTGAGGACCATCTAAGACATCTTCTGTAATCTCTTCACCCCTGTGAGCAGGCAAACAATGAAGTACAATTGCGTCCTTCTTTGCATATGAAAGGACTGTATTGTTTATCTGGTATCCTTTAAACTTTGCCTGTTTCGTCTTTGTATCTTTCTCCTGTCCCATGCTTACCCAAACATCTGTGTACAGTGCATCTGCCCTGTCTACGGCTTTTCCGGGGTCTCTCATGATAAAAATCTCACTTTTTGCAGCGTCCCTCGCCCGTTTGAGTATATCAGTGTCAGGTTCATACCCCTTAGGACATGCAATAGTAAAATTTATCCCCATCCTTGAGGCAGCCTCTAAAAGGGAATTTGCAACATTATTGCCGTCACCTATATATGCGAGTCTTATGCCTTTGAGCCTCTTTTTCTTTTCGAGAATAGTCATTAAATCTGCGAGTGCCTGACATGGATGGTGCAGGTCGCTCAACCCATTGATGACAGGGATCGAGGAGTTAGACGCAAACTCTATCAGAGTATTGTGGCTATAAGTCCTGATAACAATCGCGTCTAAATACCGTGAAAGCACCTTTGCAGTGTCACGGACAGTTTCACCTCTTCCAAGCTGAATCTCCTTCGGATTCATATAAATAGCCTTTGCACCGAGCTGATAAATACCCACCTCTAAAGATACCCTCGTCCGTGTCGATGCCTTTTCGAACAGAAGAGCAATGCTTCTTCCGATCAACGGGCATTTATGTGCATCCTTACCTGATTTAAGTTCTATAGCCCGCTTCAGCAGGAGATTTATCTCTTGTGAAGATAAATCCCATAACGTCAAAAAGTCCCTTTTCATCTTTTGTCTCCTGATTATTTTGTCTCTCCTGATTTATGAGAGCCTCTTAAAGACTTCCTCAAGAGTATTAATGAGCTGGTCAATATCATTCCGTTTTACGATCAGGGGTGGTATAAAACGCAACACATTCCCTGAAGTGCAGTTTATAAGCACTCCTTTTTCAAGACATGCCTTCACAATCGGCTCGCCTTCTTTTGCCAGTTCCATTCCCAAAAGGAGACCAAGACCTCTTATATCCACAATAAGGCCTGGGAATTTCTTCTTAAGCTCTACGAGTCTTTCTCTCAGGTATTTACCCATCCTGTTACAGTGGTCGAGTAAAAACCCATCCTCAAGGAGTGTCTCAATAGTTGCAATTGCAGCAGCACATACAAGCGGATTTCCACCGAAGGTAGTTGCGTGATTGCCGGGTTTAAATGCTGGGGCAAACTTATCTGTGGTGAGCATTGCACCTATTGGTACACCACCGCCGAGGCCTTTTGCAATTGTCATAATGTCTGGCGTAATGCCAAAATGTTCATACGCAAATAGTTTTCCTGTCCTGCCCATTCCTGTCTGTACCTCATCCAGTATGAGCAATATGTTATTTTTATCACAGAGTTCTCTTACGTTTCTCAGGTAATTCTGGTCTGGTACCTTCACTCCGCCTTCTCCCTGTATAGGTTCTAACATGATTGCACATGTGTTCTTTGTTATTGCTTTATTTATCGCGCTCACATCATTAAACGGAACATATTTGAACCCTGGTACTAATGGCTCAAACCCTTTCTGAAACTTTTCCTGTCCTGTTGCAGTAAGTGTAGCAAGAGTCCTTCCATGGAAAGAATTCTTCGCAGTGATTATCTCAAAGCGATCAGGACTAACATTTTCTTTGGAGTACTTACGGCTGAGTTTTATTGCTGCTTCATTTGCCTCAGCTCCAGAATTGCAGAAAAATACCTTTTCTGCAAAAGAATTCTCTATGAGCAGTTTTGCAAGTTTTATCTGCGGCTCAATATAGTAATAATTTGATACGTGAAGGAGCCGCTGTGCCTGCTTCTGTATTGCAACCACAACCTTTGGATGGCAGTGACCAAGAATATTGACAGCAACCCCACCGACAAAATCGAGATACTCCTTCCCATCGGAACTCCATACCTTCATGCCCCGGCCTTTCCTCAGGACGATAGGGAACCTGTTATAGGTGTTCATGATATACCGACTTGCGTCATCAAAAAATTTCTTAATATCCATGAAGTGATAATAACGGAAAATCCCTTGAAAAATCAAACTCTTACTTCTTATTTCTTTTTATGTATACTATCTTAAAGAATAAGAAGAACACATAATGCACGCGAAGAGCTCAGTAAAATTTCCTCTCAAAGATATACAATTTGTCCTCCTTGATATGGACGGAACACTCCTCGACAAATATTTTGATGATTACTTCTGGGAGCATCTTGTTCCAGAAAAGTATGCTGAGAAACACAATATAACTCTTGGTAAAGCAAAAGATGAACTCATGAAGAAATACAGGGTTCACGAGGGTACTTTAAACTGGACAGACCTTGACTTCTGGTCAAAAGAACTCTATCTTGATATCCCTGCACTGAAAGAACAGATTCGACATCTTATAGAAGTTCATCCCCATGTCGAGGATTTTCTGATGATGCTCAGAAGAACAAGGAAAAAAGTTTTTCTCGTCACAAATGCCCATTATAAGGCTGTTGACCTGAAACTCAAAAAGACCCGTATAGGAAAGTATTTTGATTCCGTGCTTTCTTCATTCGATGCCGGCTATCCAAAGGAGAGCCTTGAGTTCTGGAGGGAAGCAGAAAAACGCCTCGGATTTGATAAAGAAAAATCTCTCCTTATTGACGATACTGAAGAGATTTTAAAAACAGCGAAAAAATATGGGATTAAGTATGTTCTTTACAAGGCAAGAGCGAGTTCAAATATGAAACCGAGACCCTCAAAAGATTTTCTGTCAGTTCTTGATTTTAATGAATTGATGGATGAGTCTTAGCCTGCATTATTCATAAATTAACCACAGGCAGGACATAGTATTTTCGCTCATTCTCGGTCGAATCGACCTCCGAGGTGAATTCTTTCTTCGAAAGAATTCAAATCCGCTCAAATACTATGCCCTGCTTTTTAGGAGAATAATTCTCTCAACGAGAATCGCTATTTTTATGATATAATTTCTTCCACATGGCAAATCTAAAGTTTCTTACGTCTGGTGAGTCACATGGAAAGGCTCTCGTCGGAATCCTTGAAGGGATACCCTCCGGGCTTTCTCTCTCAACTGAGGACATTGACAGAGACCTCAGGAGAAGGCAGGGAGGCTATGGCCGTGGAGGCCGGATGAAGATAGAGTCTGACCACGCTGAGATTGTTTCAGGTGTGCGCTGGGGAAAAACCATCGGCTCGCCTGTGAGCGTACTTATTGAGAATAAGGATTATAAGAACTGGTTTGAAGGGATGTCTCCTGATGCAACCGCTGAAGGCTCGATCCCTGCGGTGACAAGACCGAGGCCAGGGCATGCAGACCTGTCAGGTGCAATAAAATATAACCAGCATGACATGAGGAACATCCTTGAGCGCTCAAGTGCGAGAGAGACTGCAATGCGTGTTGCACTGGGTGCAATCGCAAAAAAATTTCTATCAGAGTTTACTACCACAATTGGAAGCTATGTCATACAGATTGGAAATCAGAAATTTGAAATTGGAAATAAGGGGTTAAAAGAAAAGGCGCTTTTAGAACTTTTTAGACAGGCTGAAAAATCTCCTGTCAGGTGTC
>JAOUJR010000164.1 GCA_029883145.1 Nitrospirota bacterium | reverse complement strand
AAATCCCTTTGTTATCAAATGGGTATCGATGCAATGAAACGGCGACTCCTTCCATCCTCGGTTCCAGTTATCATTCGTTACCATTCGGTCTGTTCTGATAGTCAATTGATTAGCTCAGGTATTCGACTGAGCCCAGAGGCCTTCAGGGAGCATGTGGCATATTTTGCAAAGTATTTCCATGTGGTTTCGATGACGCACTTACTCGAACGCATTCAAAATCGAAAACCGTTTCTGGAAAATACGCTTGTCCTCACATTCGATGACGGGTATGCCGATAATTTCGGTGCAGCTAAGGTCCTTAAAGATTTCGAACTTAGTGGTCTTTTCTATATTACGGCAGGCTGTATTGAATCTGACGAACCATTTTGGGTGGCAGAAGTCCGGCATTTGATCGAAAACACTCAAAAACACGAAATGACTCTGTCTCTGCCAGATGGAGAATGCTGCATAGGAGTTTCAAGTCGCCAGGATCGGGAGCAGGCTATTAAAAAAATGACCCGTTTGTTGAAGTCCGTCACTATGGAAGTGAGAGAGCACATTCGTGCGTCTCTTAGGCTTCAACTGAATGATACGCCGCCTTTTCCTAAGGATCTCATGTTGAATTGGTCGCAAATGCGGGAAATGGTACAGATGGGAATGGAGATTGGAGGCCATTCGATGACTCATCCCAACCTGCCAAGTGCTACAAAAGGTGAGGCTCAGGACGAAATAAGAGATTGCAAAGCACTCTTGGAAGCACAATTACAAACTGAAATTATTCATTTTGCCTATCCAAACGGTGGGGCTCTTGCCCACTTTGATGAAAAGTCTAAGTCTTTATTGCGGGAGGCAGGCTTTCAAACTGCTACAACCTCAAAGTCTGGGAACCCTGGCTTTGAGAGTGATCTTTTTGAATTACGTCGAATGCGTTCTACTGAAGAGCTCGCTGAAATGCTATGGGACATATAATTCAGGAACGCAAGCTGTTGAAATAAGATGGTCAATTCACCTCTTAAGGCAATGTGATGTCGCTTACTCCAATTGTATGGCTTATTGTCTATGTGAGTGGCGCATTGATGGCATTTGTCCATCCCATCTATGGTTTACTTATCTATTTTTTAACATACTATCAAGCTCCGCAATATCGGTGGTGGGGAAAAGAGTTACCTGATCAGCGTTGGGCAATGATCATTTCAGTTTTATGGTTGGTGGCGTTTTTCATGAAACGACATAGCCTCCCCCCCCTAAAAGTTAAAAAACATCCGCAAACAATTTGGCTGGTGCTTTTTGTCATAAATGCTTTCCTCGTAACTGAGATCACAGCTGTTTGGCACGAGGTGTCTATTGAGCATAGTTTTATTCTTTTAAAAATATTGGTTTTGTATCTCATAATTATTGTAACCGTTCGGACAAAAGAGCATTTTAACCTTACTCTTTATATGCATATTTATGGAATATTCTCGTGGGGCTGGTCGGCTTATCAGGACCCTAAGAGATCGGCAGGTCGCTTATATGGCATTGGTGGACCGAATGCTATCGATGATAATGGCACGGCCTCTATTTTTGTGGCCATTCTCCCTTTAGCTGGCTCAATGTTTTTTGCAGGAACAAAATGGGTGAAATTAGCCTGCAGCGCAACAGCGGTTTTTGCCTTAAATGCCTTCATTCTCTGCAACAGTAGAGGTGCCATGCTGGGCTTGATTGGTCAGGCTTTGTTGACCTTAAAAATTTCAAAAGGTCCGATGAGAAAAAATATTTTTTTTGGAATGCTTGTTGGCTCTATTCTCTTTTATTCGCTGATGGATCCACAGTTTATTGAACGTCAAAAAATTGGGGAAGATTATGGGGAAGATGGGTCTGCTACAAGTCGAGTAGAATCATGGGAAGCGGCGATTGAGCTTTCCAAGGATTATCCATTTGGTGCAGGAGGGGGAGGATTTGAGTATTTAAGTCCCATATATATCCCCAATATTGTCGAGGCACATAAAGGGGAGCGTCGTGCGGTTCATAGTACATACTTCCAAGTATTGAGCGACTTTGGCATTCAAGGTTTAATCCTTTTGCTGGGATTTATTTTGAGTACTTTTTACGAGTTGTATGATATTCGAAGAAACGCTTCCCATACAGAAGAAGGGCGGAGCATTTGGTTACATAGCGTAGCCATTACTCTGGGGTTTTTCGGCCTTCTTATTGCAGGATTTTTTACCTCCAGATTGATAGCCGAAGTCCTCTATTGGCTGCCAGCATTCTCAGCAGCCCTTAAAAATATTCAGGTCGAGGAAAAGGAGCAATCCATGAAAGCCGTTGATCTTCCAATTTCATAATGAGTAGGGAGATAAGGAGAATTTCTTCCAATGCTTATGATTCTCAAGCTACTTGCGACAGCACGAAATATCATTTGGTGTGGTTGCCAACCTAACGAAAGGGAGCTTCTGGGATGATACTTGGACGGGAATAGTGGAGCTGTTTCATTTGCTTGTAAAAAGCTTTGTTCTTGAAGTTGGGAGTAAGAACTGGTGAAAGGGGTAGTTCCTGCCTTTTTGAATTTTGTGCATCAGTGTGCGGTTGCTATGGTAGTTAGGATAATGAAGAGTCTATTGGTGTAACGGGCATTCAAAGGAATTTTGAAATTAAGGATCCCGCTAAGGAAAAAGGGAGTTTTTGAAGATGGGGTTTTTGGACAGTAGGGGTATCCCTGACGGTCTTAGTGTTCGACAATTTATTCGGATCGATCAACAAAAGTAGTAAGAGTGGACCTAAATAAGGTTTGTTGAAACCGCTTGAAAGTATATTCCCTGTAGGCCTCGGGGGGGCTTTGAAGGCTCACTCCATTTTTCGGGGTTATTACCCAATGAAAATGGTTTTTGGAGGGTAGTCAAATAACACACAAATCAGAAAATTTATCTCGTGTCATCAAAAAAAGTGCTGCATGGCTATATTTCGGCCGAGTCATGATTTTTTTTGTAAACATGGGTGGTTCCATTGTCCTGGCCCGTCTTCTTGAGCCAGAGGACTTTGGAGTGTTTGGTATTGTTCTTATTTTTGTAGGACTTGCCACCAGATGTGGCAATGTGGGTTTTGGGTTGGCTTTAGTTCAAAGGGAGAAAATTGAGGACGCCCATATCTCTTCACTTTTTGTTGTAAATTTTTGTTTGTTTTCAATAATAGCAGTCGTGCTTGTATGGGTCTCCCCACTGATCGGAACCTATTTTGATAGTCCTCTTAGCGGGGAAGTGTTGGGTGTTTTGTCAGTTGTTTTTCTCCTTAAGCCCTTTTCCTCTGTGCCACGAGCACTTCTGCAACGGAAAATGGAGTTCAAGGTTCAGACTTTTGCCCAGACCTCACGGAACATTTTATGGGTGTTCTCAGCAATAGGTTTAGCTTTGAATGGTTTTGGAGTCTGGAGTCTTGCTTATAGTGAAATTATCGCCGAATTCTTTTGGGTAACCATCATGATTTTTTACGCACGTTGGCGCCCATCTTTTTTATATAAGCATTCCGCCATGAAAGATTTGTTTAGTTTTGGCTCGGCGATTTTTATAAACCGTCTTGTGGTTTATGGTTCGGATAAGGTCGATATTGTATTCATTGGCAAACAACTTGGAGTTGGTCCGTTAGGTTTATATGAAAAAGCCTACGGTCTTATGAATATGACCATTAGGGAACTTGGTAATCTGATGGAACCGATTCTCTTTAGGGCTTTTTCAATAATACAAAATGACCCTGGAAGAATCTTGGCTGGGTATAAAAAGGTATTGCTAACATTTTCTCTTATTAGTTACCCAATTTTTTTTGGTCTTTCTTGTATTGCTCCCTCGTTTATTTATGTGGTTTATGGGGAAAAATGGATGGCCAGTGTTATTCCATTACAGATTATGTGTTTTTCTGGAATTTTTCGTTTACAACTTAAAGTCATGACCATTGTGATGAATGCAATGGGTAAGGTAAAGATCGAGACAGGGCTTCGTTTTGTAGCTTTGATTCTGCTGATAATTGGCTGTGGAATTGGGAGTATTTGGGGAATAAACGGAGTTGCATCAGCAACGACCATTGTCAGCGGAATCCTGTCGCTAGGGGTGACTATTTATTTTAGCCAGCTTACTCACTTAAGAATTTTTCATCTTATGCGTCCACAGGCAACCCCATTGGTTGCTGCAGTTTTTATGTATGTGATGGTCTTGTTTGTACAAAATTTGATATTTGGAATTGAAGCTCATTCCCTTTTGGCCCTTATGGTATTAGTCATAGTAGGTGCACTTACCTATGTCGGAACGCTACTTATTCTCCGCCCCCCAGCTGTTATGGCTTTGATTCATGAAATGGGTGAAGATTTTAAACCGTTTCTTAAGAAGTTTAAGCAGGTGTCATTGTGAAGAAACCCCTCGGCCCCAAAATTCATATTGCGTTTTTGGTTCACACATATGGTTTTGGTGGTTTGGAAAATATGGTGACCAACCTTGTCAATCATCTTAATCCCCATCGTTTTACCTCAACCATTATTTGCTTTGCCCCTCTTGGGCAGCTCAACAACAGGGTGGATATCAATCGAGTTCAAGTTCTCTCTCTTGGTAAAACGGGTGGCAATAACCCTCAATTGATTTATAAAATTTACCAGATACTCAAAGAAATAGGTGTAGACATTGTGCAAACACACAATTGGGGAACCGCGGTAGAAGGCATTCTTGGGGCAAAATTGGCGAGAATTCAAGGCGTTATTCATGCGGAACGAGGCACGATTGAGGTTAAGGCACGAAATATTTTCCTGCAACGGTTGTTGTGGGGTGTTGCAGATCATGTACTTTCGGTTTCCGATGCCCATAAAAAAAAAATGACACATCTTATTGGATTTCCCTATTCGAAGA
>JAOUJR010000163.1 GCA_029883145.1 Nitrospirota bacterium | reverse complement strand
TATGGAGGTTGAAATCAAAGAAGCTATGAACAGCCATGGTAATTATTGAAGAAATGAGGGCTATCTTGAAAATCCCGATATGTCCATCCCATCTGCTCCTGACCATAGAGCGAATAAAGAAAAGCACAAAGATGAGGAGCAAGCTTGTCCCTATGAGCCCTGCTTCGAGAAGAAATTCGAGGTAGTCATTATGTGCATGGTCATAAATAAGATAGAAGTACTCGGACGCATAGAATGGGAACATATGGATAAAGGTGCCGATTCCGCTCCCTGTCAAAAAGAAGTCTTTAAAGGCATTGAACGTGATTGACCAGACCACAAACCTCTCTTCTCCCGTAACATCGGTTTTGTAGAATCTGTCTATGAGAGGGTCAATTCCGAGATAGAGCACATATAAAAAAACGATAAATGCAAAAAATACTAATACCCATACTTTCTTTGCCCTCAGTTTATTCCATGAGAGAAGGAATGTGAACACGACTATCCCGGTCAAGAAACTGATAATACCTCCTCTTGAGAGAGAAAAAAAGAGAGAGACAGACATGATGAGTCCGAAGAATCCGAACAATATCTGTTTTTCCTTGCTCTTTTTTGTTAAGGCAAGTCCGAGGCTCAGAGGGATGATCATATTAATGAAACCGGCATAATGATTCCTGCAGACAAACGGACCGAATGGCCTCCCTCCCACGGGTATTTCCCTCAACCAGTAGAGCTTGCCATTCCACGTAGCTGTCTGGAGCAAGGAGAAAAGAGCAAGGACAAAACCAAAGAAGACCAGGATCTTCATCATTTTTGTAAGCGTGGACCGGTCATGGATGCTGTATGAAAGGATGACGAAGAAGAGGACATAGGTAAGCATCCTCAGGAACTCAACACCTGTCTTATAGGGGTAAATACTTATCGCCATTGCCGGGTCTTTGTCTGTCGTGTAGTAAGAATAGATGGAATACGATTCGGGTGAGAGATACTTCAACAAAACTGCCGGGAAAGGAATCATCTGAACGAGCGTGTAGAGGAGGAATCCGAAGATTACGATAATCATGTATTTTTGTTCCTGAACAGGCTGGAGATGAGTTTCGGTTCTCCCCCAAATCATCCAGACGATCATGAGGGTAAAGACAGAGACCTCAATGATTGCTGATGACCATACCTCAACAGCGCCAAAACTGAGCACTGCAAATATGAGAATAGCAGCAGATATGACTATTATCTTTTTATCAGGCTGATTCCATCTATCCATGCGCTTCCGCCAATTTTATTATCGAGTTTATCTGACTTTGCTCTCCGTATGTTTATTGATAACGCATTACACTCGGAAGGAGTCTCGAATTCTACGGCAACCTCCCTCCAGAAGTTCTTGCCGGTTATTACTTCAGACTTTTTATTCATGCTCTTACAGTCATGGTCTTCTACTGAGAAAAAAATCCCGTTGGTTGTGGTGAGATTATCGGTCCTCATGTACCCTCTCAGGAAGTACCGCTCTTTCGGTAAAACCCTGACCACCTGTGAAGCGATGTTGATATCCGGGTTGTGCTTCCCGTCAAATGTGATACCCAATGAACGGCCTCCTCTCACATGGATATCGTCATCTAAAAATACCTGCGCCCCTTTGGCTTTCCCGATTTTCCAGTCAAACCCTCCATTGAGAATTTTGAATTCAAAGCTTCCGTTCCAGATAAGAGGAGGCGGGTCTTCTGTCTTTCCTGAGAATCTCTTGCCTATAAAATTCTTCCAGATTTCTTCCGCTTCCCCGTAGATGTGTTTTGAGATTAAGAGGTCTGTATACCTTATGAACACTTCATCCTCTACCGGCAATCCCTTCATCATCTCCCAGAGCTCTTTTGATTCTTTAATCCTCCTTGAAGAAAGAAGATAGAAGAGATATCTTTTGTAGCAAGGATAGGTATCAGGCACAAGGTTGGTAAGGATATAGTTCGAACTGAGTTGAAGCTTCCAGAGCAGCTCATACGCGTCTTCCTGTTTTTCCGGTCTCAGGAGTATGAACTCTTTAAGGGACTTCACTGCCTTATCAGTGTTCCCGTTTACCAGATAGAAAACGCCTGCTTCCCACATTACGGTCGGGTTCTTTTGGTTGAGCCGTAATGCTCTTTCCATCGCACTCTCTGCTTCGTTGATACGGCCTGCTGCCTGAAATGCTTTTGAGAGGTCGAGCCAGCATCCTCCCTGCAAAGGGCTCAGCCTGATTGATTCCCTGTAATGACTGATTGCTCTGTCCAGATTAAATGCATCGCTGTTATGCTGGTAAAATCTTCCGAGGAGATACTGATAGGTTGCGTTTTTGCTGTCATAGGAGACTGCTGAGACAAGTCCTTTCTCATTCATTTTCCTGATATAAAACTCACCGAGGAACTGTCGTGAGATAAACCAGAGCAGGAGAAGATACAGGGGAATGGTGAGAAGAATTAATAAGAAACCGAGACGTTCATTTATTCTCATCAGAATAGTAATACCGATAGTAGTTGTAATAGTGGCTGTATTTCATATGTGTCTGGTCAATTGAGTTGAGTATGACACCCAGAATCTTTGCATTCACGCTCGCAAGCATTCTCCTTGCTTCCTGGGCAGCTTCTTTTGGTGTCTCTCCTGATTTGATCACTATGATAACTCCGTCGGTGTGAGGACTGATGATGAGCGAGTCAGAGATACCAAGGACAGGGGTCGTATCAATGACTATAAAGTTATACAGGAACGAACTCTTTAAAAGCTCCATGAACCTGAATGAGCCGAGAAGCTCTGCAGGGTTGGGTGCTGTCGGGCCCGAAGTAATGACGTCAAGGTTTGGTATTTTCGTTGCTCTAAGCATGTCATCTCCGAGCTCTTCATTCCCCGAAAGGTATGTTGACAATCCTTTGGTGTTATCGAGACTGAAAATTTTGTGTAACCTCGGCCTACGCATGTCAGCATCGATGAGCAAGACCCGCACATTCGATTTGGTGAGACTGATGGCTGTGTTAATAGCAGTTGTGGTCTTTCCCTCATTTCTTGCAGGGCTGGTGACCATTATAATCCGCGGAGGTCTGCCGCCTGTAGAGAGGAGAAGGAATGTCCGTATCGAAGCATATGCCTCTGAAACAACACTCTTGCCATCTGCATAGGTAATATATTCCACAGGAAGTTTCTCTTTGCTTGTGTCAGCATAATAGGGAACGAGTCCGAGCGAAGGCAGATATACCTTTTTCTCAACATCTTCCGGGGTCTTCACCGTGTTATCGAGATATTCGACAAAAAATACAAGACCAACGCCACCAAGGAGACCGATGATGAGAGCCAGCATGATATTCTTGGCTTTGTTTGGCTTGAATGGAGACTTTGGAACTTCTGCCTTGTCAAGAACCTGTATGTTACTTGCTGTCAGCGTAGAAGAAACGCCTGCTTCTTTCAGTCTCTGGAGAAGACCGTTGTAAAGCTCTTTGTTGGTTTCAGCTTCCCGCTTCAGGATCTGATACTGGATTGTCCGCTGGTTCAGATTGAGCGCTTCTTTTTTCTGAGCATCAAAGGCTGATTTCAGATAGCTCTCTCTTTTCACTGCTGTCTCATAATCTTTCTTTATGCTTGAGACAACCTTTTTGGTCTCAAGGTCTATCTTCTTTTTTAACTGGTTAATATGCTCCTTGAGCTTTACCATCTTTGGATAACCGGGTTTGTATGTCTTCAATTGCTGGTTGTATTCAGACTCGAGGGCTGTATAATCTTTTTTGAGTGATTGAACTACTGCATTGCCCATCACAACCGAACTTGATTCAGCATCTCCTGAACGGATTGCATTGTAGAGCGCTTCCTTCTGTATCCTGTCTGCTGTTGCATGGGTCATCTCGGTTGAGAGGTCAGAAAGCTTCTTTGTAATGATATTCTGACCCTCTGCGCCCTTCCCTCTGTCTTCGAGGAAGACAATCTCACTCTTTGCAGCATACTCATTGAGCTTTTCTTCTGCCTGCTCGACCTTTGCCTTGAGAATTTCAAGCTGTTTTTCGAGCCATTCCCTCGCCTGATAGGTCGCTTCAAATTTAGACTCTATATTCAATGCGATAAATGACTCAGCGATGGTGTTGGCTACCTTTGCGGAAAGTTCCGGATTATGCGACATATAACTTACATTCACGAGCCTTGACTTCTGGAGCGGGGTTACCTCGATTCCGCCGATTAATGCATTGACAAGTCCTGAATCAATGCTTTCGTCCTCGAAAAGCCTGACAGGCTTTACCAGTACATCAGCCTCAGCCTTGCTTTCTTTGTTCTTTTGCCCTGGAACAAATTCAGGGTTTGTATCAAGGCTTAATGAACGGATAACACGTTTTGCAAGATTCTTGGATTTGAGTATTCTAAACTGTGTCTGAAAATATTCTTCAGAATCCCAGGCTGGCTCAAGGCTCACAATCTCTTTGAAGTTCACGACATTCGGGTTTTCCCTCTCTATCTTTATGGTGACTGTTGATTGGTACTGGGGTTTCATCATGAACGTACCAATAGTAACTGATGTCACCACTGCAATAAAGAAGGTAATCACAATCCACTTCCGCCTCAGGATTACATGGAGATAGTCCCTGAGGTGCGGTTGTTGCTCTTCAGGGATAGAATAAGTATAAGAAGAAGTTGTTAAAGGATATTCACGGGGTTTATCCAGCGCCTTATTCTTTTCATCCTTATGATCTTCTACCACATAAACCTCTCAATGGAGAATTTGTTATAAACCAGTTCCTACAGAAGCCCCTGACCCGAAACTTACGGCTCCCCTGAGACTGTTAATAATAGTACTGAAAAAGTTTTTGATGCCGTTTACAGGGACAATCACGATATCATTTTCCGCAAGCACGATATCAGGATCCTGTCCTTT
>JAOUJR010000162.1 GCA_029883145.1 Nitrospirota bacterium | reverse complement strand
GTGTGGCAGATAGTCCTTTCTAAGAAAGGCATCCCCGGAGGATACTATGCGATCCGATAGTTCACAGTCGTAAGAAAGTGAGGTTAGGTAAGGGGTTCATATCAGATGGAAACTAAAAGGGGAGCGTATGGCCAATCATGCAGAACAGGATGACGCAGCTGGGTAAAATGCTCTTTTTGGGTACAAGAACAAAGTACAGAAATGACTAAAGAGTACAAACACCATCCATCTTTGGAAAATCTCATCGAGAGTGAAGATATGGGTTTGGAAGTTCTCCATCCAGGTGCATTAGAAATAACAGAGGAACTCGCGGAACTATGCCATATAGGAAAGGACACAAAGGTGCTTGATGTTGCTTCAGGAACAGGAGAAAGCGCCTGTTTTCTTGTGGAAAACTTCAGTTGTCAGGTTGTGGGCGTAGACGCATCCGATTATATGGTTCAAAAGGCAAGGGAGAAAGCAAAGAAAAGAGGCTTGAACATAGAGTTTAGAAAGGGAGATGCCCACAATTTACCTTTTGAAGATGATTGTTTCGATGTTGTTATCTCTGAGTGTACGGTTAGTCTTTTAGATAAAGAACACGCAATTTGTGAAATGGCAAGAGTTACAAAATCGGGGGGATATGTGGGCATTCACGACATTTGCTGGAAAGAGGATACCCCGGAAAATTTGAAACAGAGGCTTGAAGAGATAGAAGACGAAAGACCCGAAACACTTGAGGGTTGGAAAGGATTATTTGAAAAAGCAGGTCTCAAAGATGTTATGGCTGTAGATAAATCATATTTAATTCCTGGCTGGGGTGAAGAGATAAAAAAGAAGATAGGGATTAAGGGAGAACTGAAAATATTTCTAAAAGTCTTTAGAAATTGGGGTATTAGCGGATACAAAAGCCTGAGAGAGTCGGAACAAATTTTTAAGAGCCCTTACATGGGATATTGCATAATCGTAGGAAGAAAGACATGAGCTTTATATCAATGTTGCAATATCAGAAGAAACCACAGCCTATATAAGAGAATTAAAAGTTTTAAAATCTGCAACTTTTGAAAGGAGGCAAACATGCACTGGGATTATGGATGGGGAATGGGATTTGGATGGTTTTTCATGATTCTCTTCTGGGTACTTGTTATCCTGGGGGTTATCTATCTCATTAAATTAATTATAGGAGGTACAAGGAAAGGAGAGAAAGAAGAAACCGCTCTTGATATTCTTAAGAAGAGATATGCAAAAGGAGAGATTAGTAAAGAAGAATTTGAAAAGATGAAGGATGACCTGATGAAGACATGAGTCACCAAAATTGTAAATTGTAATTTTAATAAATATCTCCCGCCTATAAATACGGATCCAATAAAATTTAAAGTAGTTCTCAAGAACCTGATCAGCAATGCTATTAAATTTACTGAGGAGGGCAGTGTCACCGTAGACGTTTATAGAAAGGACAGCGGAGTGGAATTCAGTGTTATAGATACCGGTATTGGCATTGCACCTGAGGAGCTATCGATTATCTTCGAGCCATTCCGACAAGTAGAGAATCCCCTTACTCGTCACTATGGTGGGGTAGGACTTGGACTCTATATTGTAAAGAGACTGATAGAGCTTCTTGGCGGCACGGTCAAAGTCGAGAGCGAAATAGGACGAGGCTCCACCTTCCGCATTTGGATACCAGTTGTTATTTCTCAAGGATTGGAGACGTCAGGCAATATGCCTTGTTAGCAGGACACATTGCCTGTGAGTATTTCCCTATTTACTTCTACAATCTCAATAAAAACAATAAGTTATATTGTGGCATTTCTTTTGCTCTATTTCTCATTATTGAAGAGTACGGTTGGGCCTGAAGGGAAGATAATAGGGGTGGATATAACCGATAGAATGCTGCAACAGGCAGAAGAAAGGGTAGTCAGAAACGGCTGGGCCAATATTGATCTGGTAAAAAGCGATGCAGCTGAATTCAGGTTCCCTCAAGATGTGGATGGAATAATCTCGACCTTTGCAATAACACTCTGTCCTGAATTCGATAAGGTCATACTAAATGGATGTAAATCATTAAAACCCGGGAGACGCTGGGTGATTCTGGATTTAAAGATGCCAGATAACTGGCTTTCATTTTTTACTCCGTTATTTATCTTCCTGTCGCGTCCATTTGGCGTGACAGAGGATCTGATAACCCGTCACCCATGGGAATCTTTAAATAAATATTTTAAAAACTTCACTATGACCGAACTCTATAAAGGGGTTGCTTATATCGCTGTGGGTGAAAAAGGATGAAAGCTCATAGATTTGAAAATCTCAGGGATTTTACCGGAGGGCTTATCAGGATGCGTGAGGCTTTTTAAGGAGATCGAGGGAGATATTTAAGATTGGATTTGTCAAATGGCAATTTTTAAAAAACACGAAAGTAAGATTATAGACCCTGTTTGTGGCATGACATTTGAGGAGAAGGATACTGTGGTTACTTCTTCGTATAAAGGAACCACTTATTATTTCTGCTCAGAGAAATGTAAAGCGGATTTTGATAGAAACCCGGAGTCAATCCTTACTATGAAGGCAGAAAGAGAAAAAATTATGGAGGAGGAGAGATCAGAAACATTGGGGAAAATGATGAATGAAGTAGCACACGAAATAAGAAATCCTCTCACTTCCATTGGAGGTTTTACACGCAAAATTTATGATAAACTTCCGGAAGGTGATCCAAATAAAAATTATATGAAGATGGTCATCGAGGAAGTAGCAAGACTGGAAAATATAGTTAAGCAACTCGTTGAATTAACAACAATTGGTGTATTACACAGGGAATCTTCAAATATTAACGATGTAATCATTGAAACCATCAAATCATTTGAACAGGAACTGAAAAATAACAACATAGAGGTAAAAACTGAGTTAATAGATAATCCTCCTGTGGTTTCTATAGATAAAGATAAGATGACAATAGCTATTGTCAATCTTATTAAAAACGCTATTGAGGCCATGCATAAAACGCCTAAACTCCTCAAAATTACCAGTTACATAGGTAATGGACATATAGAAGTAATAATGTCTGATACCGGAAAGGGTATCCCGAAGGATAAAATCAAATATATCTTTGATCCCTTTTTTACCTCAAAGATATACGGACCTGGACTTGGTCTTACCTTTACGCAGAGAATTATTCAGGTACACGGGGGAACTATTTCTGTAGAGAGTGATTTGGGAAAAGGCACCACTTTCACTATACGGTTACCTTTAAAGGAATTAGTTTTATGAAAAAAGATCCTGTATGCAATATGGACGTTAAGGAAGAAGAAGCGATCACCTTCGAATGTGATGGCATAACATACTATTTCTGTTCAGAGGGATGCAGAGAAAAATTCTTTAATGAGAGAACATGCAAGCTATTAAAGACAGAGTACGATCTGATCATTGTGGGTGGTGGACCTGCTGGTCTTACTGCAGCAGTCTATGCTGCTACACTTAAAATAAATGCATTTCTGATAACAAGAGACCTTGGTGGTCAAGCCATAGACAGTACAAAAGTCGAAAATTACATGGGTTTCGATTTCATAACAGGACCGGAACTCATAGAAAAATTTCAATATCAGTTAATTCATTCACATTATGTAGATCATCTAATGAGTGATGTTGAAAAGATTGAACCTGTTGAGGGTGGGTTTAATGTCACAACATCTGAACTTACTAAATATTTCACTAAGACATTGATTATAGCAACTGGGATGACAAGAAGAAGGCTTAATGTGCCGGGTGAAGAGGAGTTTCAGAGGAGAGGAGTTTTTTATGGAAACATTCAGGATTTTTCTTTTGTTCAGGGAGAGGATGTGGCAGTAATTGGAGGGGGGAATTCAGCATTACAAATTGTTGAAAATCTCCATACCGTTACAAAAAACATATATCTCGTATTTGATTCGACACTTACAGCCGACTCTGTGATAATTGAAAAGGTGAGCCAGTTTAAAAACCTTGTTAAATACGAAGGGTTTAAGGTTATTGAATTTTCTGGTGAGGACGCCCTATCTGCCATCAAAATCAGGGAAAAGGCAGAAGAAAAAATGCTCATGGTTCCTGTGAAAGGGATATTTATAGCAATAGGTCTTCAACCAAACTCCTCATTCATCTCACAGCTTGTTAAACTTAATGAGCGTGGGGAGATAGTTATCAATCCTGACTGCTCAACTTCTTATCCAGGGATTTTCGCAGCAGGTGATGTAACAAGTGCCTTTGGCAAGAGGATTATCATAGCCTCTGGCGAAGGTGCAAAGGCAGCACTGTCAGTAAGACAGTATTTATTAAAATCTCATAAAGAGAAAGGAGTAACAGCATGACCATTAAGAAAGTATCAAAGGGAAATGGTTTATCCTGTAAATGTCACCAATCATGTTAAGGAGAAACAACGAAACCTGAGACAAAAGAGAAACCTTCCAAGCGCGATTTACATGGACATTAATTTAGAAGGAGGACAGAATGAAGCTTCAGGAGATTAAAAAAATTGCAAAGACAGGAGGCATTAAAGCAGGGAATATGAAAAAGGCCGAGCTCATCCATACAATCCAGGGGGCAGAAGGTAATTTCGATTGCTATGGTTCTGCGGTTTCAGGATTCTGTGATCAGCTTAATTGCATCTGGAGGGATGATTGTTTAGTGGTATCAGTTAAGCAATAAAGGCGAATTCGATTTCGAGGAGTTTAAAGTTGAATTGGAAAATGATAACATAGACATCATTGGGATGAAGTGTATCGGTCATAGCGCCATCTTAGGTGTCGGGAGGAAAAGATGAAAGTGGTAGACCCTGTCTGCAAAATGACCATAGAAGAGAAAGATGTTGTTGGCAGAGCTACCTATAAGGGTATTACTTATTATTTTTGC
>JAOUJR010000161.1 GCA_029883145.1 Nitrospirota bacterium | reverse complement strand
TGTATTATCAAACTCATAATGAGTTCCTGAAAGTTTGGGATGTTGCAAGATTTGAAACAGGAAAGGCACTTGCTTATGGTTTTGTCAGCCACAATGATATATGGGGTGCAGATTCCACAGCCCATCACGCTGGCATTACTTTTGGAGCAACTGAAGGGTATGCAATCGCTAAAGCATATGTATTGATGGGAATATTAGAACAAGTCCCGGAATATCAAGCGCTTGGATTGCCAGAACCTGTAGCTTTAGAAGTTTCTCATAACTTTATTGAGGCTGGTGTAGACATACTGATAAAAAGAATAGATCCTGTAATAGGACAGAAAGTAGTATCTTCTGCTTTACTTCGCAGCTCTGCATTCTCCCTTTTCCTTGTTAAAGCCTATGCCAAAGATTTTTCTGAATATGCCGGGATAAGCTATCTCGAAGCAGTCAAGATTATCACATCAGCAGAAAGGGAGTTCAGGAAAACGACTATTCTCTATGGTCAAGTACTCTCGCAGGATGAGGCCATAGCACTACAATTAATTACAGAATAGATGGCTGACCTCTCTACAGCTTTTCTTGCAGCATACGGGATTGAACTTCCTGAAGGGACTGATCTCACACCTCTTATTCAATTTGCCATAGAACAATCTATTGCAATATGTGCTGACGATTTTGCTGCCGAAATTACAGCAACAATCAACTTTGTTGAACAACAACTAAACTCAAATGGGATTTTTTATTAATTGTTTAGAAAAAAAGGTTACTGAAACCCCCCACCCTTGAAGCGGGGAGTTTCACACAAGTAAACCTTTTAAAACATTAGGGGGAATAATATGAGGCGCATAAATAAAAAAGAAACAATTTGTTTTCAGGAGGGTTTATTATGAAAAAAGTATTGCTTGTGAGTATAGTGATGTTTTTATTAACAGCGTCTGTTGCTGGGGCTGCTCAGTTTACAGGGTTATTGGGCGGAGCATCTGGCTACTTATCTTCAAATTACGGTGTCATTGCATTTTTCAATGCCTATGCAGGGCAAAACTTAGCAGTTGGCGGATTGAACACAAACGTTATTGGCTTTTGTGGACTTTCAACAATCTCTGATCCAACAAAATTTCTCATTCTGGGTTACGTTCCAGCTCAAACACTTTTTATAACTGCTCCTTATACAGATCTCTATTTATTTACGTGTGTAAAATATTCCGGAATATCAGACTATATAATAATTGGGGCAGTTGACAATTCTATCGCAGGTATATCTGCTTTACAAATCTACAATGAAAATCAAATTACACAGGAATTAGTGGATCGACTAACTGAAGAGGTTAATAAAATTATGATTAAATAGTTTTAGCTTTGGTTTATAACCAAGTCAGAACCGTAGAAGGTATCATTACACAAGGTTATAATGTTTTAACAAAAAGATTGCGGGCTGCCGAAGGATGAACCTTTCGTGCTCACTGTCAGGATGACAGCAGTGCCAAGAAATTGTTTTAGACATTCGTTACTCCATCTTTAACCCCTGCGAAAAATCTCTTTGTAAGGCTTTTTGAGATTTATATATCATCCTGTTGTCATTCTAAACTAAAGATGGATATTATAGATTATAGACACGTATAAAGGAGGTTCATCCATGCCTTTAGCACAATGTCGGCGGTGTGGTGGAAGCGGACACTACACAGATCATAACCCTGATAAACTAAGTGTGGATGATTGGTGTGCCGGATGTGAGGGAGAAGGCCAGGCTGATGTGCCGTTTCCTGACATTCGCTGTAATAGATGCGGTGGAACTGGACGCTTTACTGATCCGAATCCAACAAGACCAAATGTCTATGATTGGTGCGATGGGTGCGGTGGAACAGGGTACTCCTGGTGAAGCATAAGTTATACATACAAGAGCCTTTTTCCGGGGGTATTTTACTGACGTATAAATGCACAAATGAGTGTAGACACTGCATGTATTCGTGCTCACCTCAATGGAAGGCAGATTGGCTTTCTGAAAAAGATGCAGAAACAATTTTAACCAATCTTTCCAGAAAAATCAGAGCAAGTCTTTACGGATCAAACAAAATTGGCATGAACTTTGGTCTCCACTTCACCGGCGGAGAGCCATTCTTGAATTTTGACCTCTTGCTTACTGTCGTGCAAATCGCAGCAGAGTTAAAAATTCCCTCAACTTTTGTCGAGACTAACTGTTTTTGGTGTATAGAAGATGAGAACACAAAAAATAAGTTTATGTTTCTAAAAGATGCAGGGTTGAAGGGGTTATTGATAAGTGTAAACCCTTTCATAATAGAAGATGTTCCTTTTGAAAGGACAGAAAGAGCTGTCAGGATTGGGAGGGAAGTTTTTGGTAGAAATGTCATCGTATACCAGGAATTATTCTATCAACTGTTTAAAAGACTTGGCATCAAAGGCACACTCCCTTTCCAGGAATATGTAAACAAAGCAGGGGAGAGCTTAAACTACATTGAACTCATCCCCATGGGCAGAGCTGTGTACACATTGGAGTACTTATTCAGGAAATATCCAGCAAGAAAGTTCTTTGGTAAATCATGCGTAGGAGAGCTCACAAGACCATGGCATGTCCATATTGATAATTACTGTAATTACATGACAGGCTATTGTGGAGGAATTTCCCTCGGAGATGCAAGAAACCTTGATCTGATCTGTCAGGGAATAGATTTAGCTGAATATCCAATCCTTGAAGCACTGGCAACAGATATCAAAGGACTTTATGAATTGGCAATCAGAGAATCTGGCTATAGGGAAAAGAAGGAAGGTTATATCTCTCAATGTCATCTTTGTGTAGACATGAGAAAGCATTTAGCCCAACAAACAGATACCTTTAAAGAGCTGAAACCGAGGGAGTTTTATTTCTATCTGGATTAAGAGAAATAAAAATCTGTAAAACCGAATTCGGCCAGATCGTGCAGGAAACAATGATATACCTTAGCGCCAGCAGGAACTAAAGGCCGCCGGTTAATTTGTTCACAACCTTTTCTTCGTATTCCTGAAAATTATCAAGGTCAAAAGGTCTTTTACGCATCGTATTGAGTTTCAGGAGTTTAAAATTGAGCTCCTTGATCTTCTTAAGCCTCTCTTTGTCATCATCAATTGTATTTATCAGTGCAGACATGTTTATTATTTCTTTTCTCAACTCAATCTCAGGTGGAATGCATCCAGCGTTTTTCAGAATCCTGTAAGCTATTCTCAAGTCCTCAGGAATCCATGTCTCATCTTCAAAATTCAGAGGCTTTCCGGTTCCTTCGAGGTTGTCAAACTCACCATTCTCCATCGCCTCTCTGATGATCCTCTCAGCTATTCTGGCAAAAATATCCAATGCAGGCTCCTTACCTTACCTCGAGCATTCTGTCCAGTGCCCTTTTTGCAGGAACCCTTATCTCTTCAGGCACCTTAATGATATAGTTATTTTCTCTTAAAGCCCTGAGCACACTATGCAATGTAGTCTTTTTCATATTCGGGCAGATCATATCTCTTCTTAATGGATAAAATATTTTATCAGGGTTTTCCTTTCTGAGTCTATACAACAGTCCAATCTCGGTGCCAATGATGAACTCCTTTGCTGAAGAGGCTGATGCAAATCTGAGCATTCCCGATGTGCTTGTGACATGGTCTGCAAGGTCCAGAACATCAGGCCTGCATTCTGGATGAGCAATTACAAGAGCATTTGGATGTTCTGCCCTTGCCTTTTTCACATCTTCAGGTGTCACCCGCTCATGGACATTGCAGTATCCGTCCCACGCGATGACCTGCTTCTTCGTATTCCGTTGCGCCCACATAGAAAGATTCCTGTCAGGGATACATATCACCTTTTCATCAGGCAGTGATTCTATCACCTTTACCACATTGGCAGATGTGCAACATATGTCGCTCTCTGCTTTCACATCTGCAGTCGTATTCACATAGGCAACAACAGGGACACCCGGATACTGTGCCTTTATATCTCTCAATGTAAATTCAGGCGGGTATATATAAGGAGGTGGGTTATCAAACCCCGGGAATTTTTTTCGTTCCCATCTCGGTGAATCTACATGAATCATGTCAGCCATCGGACAACCTGCATCGATTTCAGTGAGAAGAACTGTTTTATTCGGTGAAAGGATTGATGCACTTTCTGCCATGAAATTCACGCCTGCAAATACTATGACCTCACAGTCTATCGAAGCTGCTGTCCTTGAGAGTTCAAGGGAATCACCCACAAAATCTGCAATGTCCTGAACCTCATCCCTCTGGTAATTGTGTGAAAGGATGAGAGCACGTCTTTGCTCTTTTAACTTCAGTATCTCTTCCTGAAGAGAGGCTCTGTCAGGAGACATCTAAAACCTTGAGATATTTGTCTTGAAGAGAGGAGAATTGGTGAAGAGAGTAGTGCCATCCTGAAGAACAACTTTATAAATTGGTTCTGGTCTTTTCTGTTTTGCTGTTTCTCCATCGAATACATAGGTATGCCTGCCGTTATACAATGAAAGAACCCGATTTATATACTGCCGTGTTTCTGCAATAGGAGGCACTGTGCCATACGTATCTATTCTTTTCGGTCCTGCGTTATATGCAGCAAGTGCCAGTGTAAGATCGCCGTTATATTTTTCAAGGAGATACCTTAAATATCTTGTACCACCTTCTATATTTTCCTCAGGGTTGAAAGGATTCCTCACATCCATTTCGTTTGCGGTAGTAGGCATAAGCTGCATAAGACCCATTGCGCCTTTTCTCGAAACTGCCCTCTCGTTCCAGTTAGACTCTGCCTTTATTACCGCCTTTATGAGAGAGGGATCTAAGCTGTATTTTGTTGCTTTCTCATGGATGATACCGTGGTAATCTGAAGTACTCTGAGAATCTTTACGGACAGA
>JAOUJR010000160.1 GCA_029883145.1 Nitrospirota bacterium | reverse complement strand
AGGGTCATCTCCTCTGTTACACGCGACTGGAATATCCCGGATAGAGATTCTGGTACACCTATTGTCACAAGTCCTGCCCCGGATCTCAAACATGCCTTTGCTGCCATAAACGCAGCCCCTGTTTTTCCCCTTGAACCTGCAACAATGAGCACATGACCATAGTCCCCCTTATGAGAATATTTAAGCCTTTCGGGAATTAAAGTGGATATCTCATTTTTTGTGAGTATCTCAACGTTGAACTTCTCTGATTCGAGTAATTCTTTCGGGAATCCGATATCCTCGATGAGTAGTCTTCCAGAGTATCCAGCGCCTGGATAGAGCAAATGACCCCTCTTAGGGAGACCAAAAGTAACAGTATAATGTGCTCTAATAGCTTCTCCCATCACCTGTCCATTATCTGATGAAATGCCAGAAGGAATATCTACGGAAATAATCGGGACATTCGATTTATTAAGAAAATTTATAACCTCTGCTAATCTCCCCGAGATATCCTTACTGAGCCCTGTACCTAAAATGGCATCAACGATAATGGAATGGCGGGTGATAACTGGTATATTACACATGAGCAGCTCTTTAATTGGCTGTATATCAACCCCGAATTTAACTGCAGCTTTATACTGTAATAAGGCATCGCCTTTAAAATCTTCTTGCCTTGAGGTGAGAAAAACCTTCACATCCCATCCTTCATTATAGAGATTTCTCGCAACAACCAGACCATCACCGCCATTATTCCCATTACCTGATACCACAATGACTTTCTTACGACCAAAAATCTCTTTGATCTTAGACGCAACTGCAAAGCCTGCCCTCTCCATAAGTACAGCACCAGGAATGCCATAAACCTCGATAGTCTCTGCGTCTATGGACCGCATTTCTTCAGCAGTAACGACTTTCATCTTTCTTACCTACCTAAATTATAGAATCATATCTTTGACAATCTCTTTACTATCAATCTTAACCTTAAGGGAATAATTAGTCTTCTTTTGGTTCATGTAATATTTCTTTAAATTTCTGTTCTAATTGAACAAATGCGTCCTCATAATCTTCTGAGCCGTAGAATTGTTTATCAAACAAATCTGTCAACTTTTCTAATTCTTGAAATGTTTCCCATGTGGGACACTCAAATGAATGTTTGAATAGCTTTTCAAGGTCATCTGCTTCTTTCCTTAGTCTCTGCACTTGGGCCTGTAATAAAGAAGGAAATTCATTATTTCCTTTTTTAAAACATTCATAACATACATTCCCAATTCTCTCTTTTTCATCCCATAAAGAAGCTCTTACACCACTCAACATAAATTCTTCACCGCATAAAATGCAGTCTGCCCTTGTACGATACTTTGACGGTCTAAGTTTTACTTTTAAAGACATGATGTATCCTCCCCTCTTTTTTATTTAATTTCAGATCTCTGTAATCTCCTTCTCTGCCTCTATGATAAAATTGATGAGTTCTTCTCGCTCATTAAGTACTATATGCCTTTTTATAAGTTTAAGTCTCCCTTCACTCGATTACTATCTAATAAACTTTTACATCCATAAAGCCATGCCTTTCTATTGCTTACATGTTACAAAATATTATAGCGTATAAGTGTTTGATATTCAAAAAAAATTGTGTTCACTGCTCTAAGACCACACATGCGACACCATATTCATGTTCGTGGCTCAGACTAAGATGTGTTCTTTTTATTGAATTTTCTTTAAAAAAATCTTCAAGCTTGCCATTAACCTTTAAAATAGGTCTCCCTGCTTCAACATTGATCACTTCTATATCAGTATATGACACAGGGATTGCAGATCCTATTGCTTTTATCAACGCTTCCTTTGCAGCAAAGCGAACTGCGAGAGAAAGATATGGGTTCTTCTTTTCATAACAATAGGAAATTTCTTCTTTTGTAAATACTCTTTCGAGAAACTTCCTTCCCCACTTCTGCACGACTTCTTTCATTCGTGCAATCTTTACAAGGTCTATGCCAATTCCGTAAATCATTTCTTCCCTTCAAAATTCAATTTTAAAATCATAAACCTTATTCTTATATCAACGCAAGGCATTTCTGTTTAATTCAGATAACTCGTTTGTCATTCATTCCTGTTGTCGCTTATTGTCCTCTGCTTGCCTTTCAGTATTTTAACTTCTCTTCATTTCGTGTCTTGTTATGAAAGCTCATTCTACTCAACAATATCTTTTGAAAAAAGGGAGCAGATGCTTTAAAATATTTTAATAATTGAGAGGGATATGGAGCATAGAGTATAGAAATGGCAGCTAACAGGTTTTACTTTATTACACTGATAGCCCTGGTAATACTTCTGGGATATTTAAGTTATCAGATATTACAGCCATTTCTCTTTCCTATTGCATGGGCAATTGTCCTTTCTATCGTGTTTTATCCCCTTTATGTCTTTATTCTCAGATTGGCGAGATGGAAATCTATAGCATCTCTCATCACTCTTGTCATTATACTTTTAATTATCTTCGGTCCATTTTCATATATTTCCTATATACTGGTAAATGAACTGCGAGATATATCAAGATATGTAGACGCTGGAAAGTTAGAGGAAATAAAAAATTCAATACATCACCCCAGCATTCAAACCGTACTAAATAAAATTATCGCTGCTTTAAACATCACAGAGGCTGAACTGGATAAAACAATCGTTGACGGCATCTCAAGATTAGGCAAAGAAATTATCAGTAAGATCAGCAGCAGATTGGGCGATATGGTGACAGTATTTTTAAATTTTGTCCTTATGGCATTCTCCATATTTTTCATTCTTAAGGATGGCCCTGATTTTTTAAATAAAATTGGTGATTATATGCCATTTTCAAAGGAACAAAAAGGCAGACTTAAAATCCAGATAAGGGATATAATAGTATCAACAATTTATGGCGGTGTCGCTGTTGCCATTGTTCAGGGTACCATAGCAGGAGCTGGCTTTTACTTTATTGGAATCTCAAACCCTGTTTTCTGGGGATTTGCAACTTCCATAGCCTCATTCATTCCGCTCCTCGGTGCATCTGTGATATGGGTGCCTGCCACTGTATATCTTTTTATACAGGGGGCGTTATTGAAGGGAGTTGCACTCGCACTCATCGGGATATTCGGGATAAGTTTGGTAGATAACATTTTAAGGCCTATCATCATAGGCGGCAAAACAAAGATGCCCGTGCTTTTTATCTTCTTTAGCATCCTTGGTGGGATAAAGCTGTTTGGACTAATCGGTATTATAATGGGACCGCTGGTTCTTGCAATCTTTATTTCAGTTATAGAAATATTTAGAAGTGTAGAAGGAGGGCTGAACACTTCATAGGATAGCATTTAAGAGTACCTTATAAAGATTGAGTCCACCCCTTCTATTTATCTGTTGCCTATTTTATTAACTTCTTCATCTCCCTTACCGCTCTTTCCATACCCACAAGCACTGCCCTTGAGACAATACTATGTCCTATATAAAATCCTCTGATTCCCTGAATAGATGCCACTTTTTTCACATTATAATAATTCAGACCATGGCCTGCGTTGACCACCAGACCGACATCCAATGCATACCTGACTGCGCTAATAACACGGTTTAATTCTTCTTCCTGTTTTTTACCTTTTGCATTTGCATACATCCCTGTATGTATCTCGACCATATCTGCGTTTATCTGTTTTGATATACGAATACTTTCTCTATCTGGATTGATAAACAGGCTCACCGGTATAGTGGCACTATGAATCTTCTTTATTGCATCAGAAATAAATTTCTTCTGTGACTTCACATCCAATCCACCCTCTGTGGTAAGTTCTGCCCTTTTTTCAGGCACAAGAGTCACCAGGTCAGGTTTTATCTTTGTGGCAATGCCTATCATCTCTTTTGTTGCTGCCATTTCAAGGTTCAGTTCAACAGGCACGAGCTCCCTTAACATCTTCAAATCCCTGTCCTGCATATGACGCCTGTCCTCCCTCAGGTGAATGGTAATTCCGTCAGCACCACCGAGTATCGCCAAAGTCGCAGCCATAACAGGATCAGGCTCGAACCCCTTCCTTGCCTGTCTTATTGTCGCCACATGATCAACATTTACACCGAGTAACATCTGAAAACCTCCAATTATTAATACGGTTTAATTATTCAGGGCATTATCGTCATATCTTTTATTGATGACCCTACAACAAAAACTTTAATATTGTTACTCCCACTGTCAGTAGGGATTAGGTAAAATCCTTTAACCTTGTTATCAGGGTTCGAAATAAAGAATCCTTTCTCCCATGGAATCTTTCCTTCAATAAAACCCATCATTGCTTCTCCGTCTCTAAACTTAATATAGACCTTCCGCCCCAAATTCTGTCTAAGGCCATAGCTCTTTTTTTCCCGATATGATTTATCGCCTTCAAATGTTCTTACAAAAAATATTGCTTTCACCTCAATGATTGGTATTCTTAATTCCTGACGAGATTCGAACTCTTCTAAAACCACAACGTTTGAATGAACTGAAAAATCTCTCACATACCCCTTCAAAAGTTTCCCGCTATTCAATCTCACTACCACATTCTCAATATGTTGCATTGTTACATCCTCATACCGTGCATATTATTTATAGTATATCTCAACAGATTCTTGGTAATTGGTCTCCGGAGAGCATCTCAACAATTCTCGTTCCACCAATATGTGTCTTCAGTAAAACCGTACCAGCAGGTTCTTCCCGCACAGTCCCAATTATCCGGGATTCTTTACCAAGAGGATGATTTCTCATAGTACTGACAATTATATCTGCCACATCAAATTTCACAACTGCAACAAGTATCCCTTCATTTGCAACATAGAGAGGATCAAGTCCGAGAAGGTCACATGCGCCTCTCACACCTGATGGCACGGGTATAGAACCTTCTTCAATCACGA
>JAOUJR010000159.1 GCA_029883145.1 Nitrospirota bacterium | reverse complement strand
AGCTATGGGCTGGAGTTTTCGGATTTGTCACGACTGCAGAAACTATTGGATATTTTTTCATCCACTCCCTTTTTTTTGCTATCTTCCTCAACGCTTCTTCAGGTATGAAACGCGACTTTGCTATTGTTTCTATTTCAGTTTCTGTAATTTTTGGATTATCGAGGAGAGTCATCAGTATCTCTTTGTTCGGATCCTTTATCAGAACTGACCTTATTTCCCTCCCGCCCATCCGTGCAAGATGTCTTTTTTCTGTGACACTTAATCTCTGAATCCTTTGGAGAACGCTCTCTTTGTGCATCTCAGGTGTTTTCCTGGCCCTTGCAATTTCTGTTGATTGCTTTACTGGTATGCTCAATACTTTTGAAACCTCTTGTCTTACCTCATCAGGTGTAGCAGGGTTTTCAATGAGAATTTTGAGTATGTCAGGTCTCTGAGTGTTTGCCTTTGCTATTTCAGTAAATAGAGAAGGTTCAGATGTATCTTCAATGAGTATTTCTATTACTTCTTTAGATGCAAGTGAAAGATCTAATTCAAGGAGAAGTTTAGGCTCTTCCATATGATTCCTTCTTCATATATAAAAAATATTCTCTATTGCCTTTCTGCCCTGAAATGGGAGATTGAAATATGCCCATGGTCTTAAGGCCGAGTCTCTCTAAATTTTTTCGAACATCTTCTACAGCATTTAGCCTTTTTTCTTCTTCTCTCACGATGCCACCTTTTCCAACTTCACCTTTTCCTACTTCAAACTGTGGTTTAACAAGTGCGAGCACTTCACCTTCATTTTTTAGAAACTTCAGTACTACAGGCATCACCTTTGTCAATGATATAAATGAAACATCTACTGTAGCCATGTCTATAGTGCACTTTATGAGTTCTTCAAACTCCTGGCCACTGATTTTTGAATCTTTACCCCAGATTATTGTATCAAGATATCTTATATTTGTCCTTTCAATCAGTACAACCCGCGGGTCTTTTCGGAGGGGCCAAGCGAGCTGACCATAGCCCACATCTATACAATAGACTTTCTTAGCGCCATTTTTCAGCATACAGTCAGTAAACCCACCTGTTGATGAACCAACATCAATAATAACCTTATTACTCACATTAATATGAAAAAATTGTATTGCTGCCTCGAGTTTGAGTCCTCCTCTGCTTACATAAGGTATGTCTGTTTCTTTGAGCATAATGTCTGACGCGGGGTTCACAGAGGTGCCTGCTTTGGTTATTTTTTGACCATCAACAAAGACTTTTCCTTCCATGATGAGGGCCTTTGCAATTTCTCTGCTCTTTACAAGCCCTCTGTCAACAAGAATTTTATCTAATCTCTCTTTCAATGGCTATATGTTGGCTCCCTGAGGAATGAAAGTACAGAAAGATAAATCCCTTCGTCGTCAAGCCTGTATTTTTTCCTCAATTCGCTTTGTTGACCCTGCTCAATAAATTCATCAGATATACCAAGCCGCTTCACCCTTACATCATGGATTTCCATGTTATTCAGGAGTTCAATGACCGCACTGCCAAAGCCACCTTCAAGGGCATTCTCTTCTACAGTGATTATCTTTTTAATTTTTGAGGCCACAGATAAGAGAAGGTTTCTGTCAAGTGGTTTTACGAATCTTGCATTGATAACCATTGCACTGATTCCTTCATTTTTAAGTCGTTCAGCAGCGGTTAAGGCAGGGGAAACAGTATTACCTATGGCTATTATTGCGATGTCCCCACCGCTTTTAAGAACCTCAGCCTCTCCTATAGTAAAAGTAATAGGTGATACTCCAACGGATTCCGTATGACTTATGGCTGGAGAATGTATTTTCCCCCTTGGGAACCTTATGGCAGAAGGTCCACTATGTGTTAAAGCAAGCTCAAGCATAGCTCTGAGTTCAACGCCATCCTTAGGTGCCATAACAACAATATATGGTATATGTCTCAGATAGGACAGGTCATATGTTCCGCTGTGGGTCGGGCCATCCTCTCCTACTATTCCTGCCCTGTCAATGGCAAAAATTACGTGGAGGTTCTGAAGGCAGACATCATGGACTATCTCATCATATGCTCTTTGAAGAAAGGTGGAGTAAATTGCAACAACAGGTTTTAGTCCCTGTGTTGCAAGCCCTGCTGCAAATGTGACTGCATGGGGCTCTGCAATGCCGACATCATAGAATCTATTAGGGTATCTTTCCGCAAAATGGACAAGCCCCGTACCTTCTTTCATCGCTGCTGAAATAGCAATTATTCTATGATCATGAGCTGCAAGTTCTATGAGGGAATTACCAAAAACCTCACTGTAGGTGATGCCTCCACTTACAGGGGTTCCTGTTTCAAGCTTAAAAGGTCCAATCCCATGAAACAGAGAAGGGTTTTTCTCTGAAAATTCGTAGCCTTTACCTTTTTTTGTTATGATGTGTATGAGTGTAGGCGATGATGCTGTTTTTATTCTCTTCAATGTCTCAATTAAAAGCTCGATATTGTGGCCGTCTATAGGACCGAAATAATTAAATCCGAGTTCTTCAAAGATGATCCCTGGAAGAAAAAGTCCTTTAAGCATCTCCTCTGTTTTCTGTGCTATCTTTGCAGCAGGTACCCCTAATTTTGGTATGCTTTCGAGAAAAGATCTGGTCTCTTTTTTGAATTTCTGAAAGAACTCACCTGTGAGTATTCTATTGAGGTATGCAGAGAGGGCACCAACATTTTTGGAAATAGACATCTCATTATCATTAAGAATGACAATGAGGTCTTTCTTAAGATGGCCTGCATTGTTCAATCCCTCGAATGCAAGTCCAGAGGTCATTGATCCGTCGCCGATCACCGCAATGACTTTAAAATTCTCTTTGTTTTTGTCTCTTCCCTCGATTATTCCAAGGGCTGCTGAGATTGAGGTGGAACTGTGTCCGGTACCGAACGCATCATGTTCACTTTCCTGTCTCTTCGGGAAGCCAGAAATACCTTTATATTTTCTCAGAGTTGAAATCTTTTCGTATCTTCCGGTGAGGATTTTATGGGAATAGGACTGATGACCAACGTCCCATATTATTTTGTCTATAGGGGAATTGAATACGTAATGGAGGGCGATTGTCAGTTCTATTACCCCGAGGTTTGAGGATAGATGACCACCATTTCGTGAGACTGTTTCTATTATTGTCTCTCTTAGTTCTTTTGCAAGTTCTTTGAGTTGTGATATTGAGAGATTTTTAAAATCTGACGGTGATTTGATCAATTCAAGATACATCAAGATCTCCTTTTTGTGAGATAGCGGGCAATTTCTCTTAATGGTTCTGCTTCAGAGGAAAATACCTTAAGTTCATCTATTGCGTTTGAGATTAAGTCCGCTGCTTTTTGTCGTGACTTCTCAATACCGAACAACGCAGGATAGGTCATTTTCTTCTTATGTTCATCCGAACCTGCGGGTTTACCGAGTTCCACTGTAGTGCCTTCAATATTCAGTATATCATCAACAATCTGAAAGGCGAGTCCTATATTTTTACCATATTTTGTTAAGGCTATCAAGGTATCTTCGTTACTTTCTGCGAGTATTGGCCCCATCCTTATAGATGCGGTGATAAGTGCTGCAGTTTTGTGAAGGTGAATAAATGCAAGGGTGTCTCTGTCAGGTTCTGAGTTTTCTGAACGTATGTCCTGAACCTGACCTGCAACCATGCCATGGGCACCTGCTGCCATGGCAACCTCATGGATGACGCGCAGGATAGAGTAATGAGTAATGGGTGTAGAGTTTTTCAGTGATGATGCATGATGCATGATGCATGATGCATCATTATCCTGTATCTTGAATCCTGCATCCTGAATCCTGGCATTCGAGAGCATATAAAATGCCTCTGTAAGAAGTGCATCGCCTGCAAGTATTGCCATTGCTTCTCCAAATACTTTGTGGCTTGTCGGTTTTCCGCGCCTGAGGTCATCGTTATCCATTGCAGGCAGGTCATCGTGAATAAGGGAATATGTGTGTATGAGTTCAAGTGCCGAGGCATAAGGAATGATATTTTTGGAGTCTCCTTCACACGCCTCGTATGAGGCGAGTGCAAGTATAGGCCGGATTCTCTTTCCACCTGCAAATAATGAATATTTCATTGCCTCGTGAAGAATAGAGGGTTCAGAAGGGGTATCGAAATACGATTTCAAATATGAGTCGATTAATTCACGTTTTTCTTTTAGATACGTTTCTATATCCATTAGTCTTTAACTTTCAAAGTTTCATCCTGATTTTAATAAAATCATCTACCGTCAATCCAGCGCCTTCAAGAATTTTTTTGAATGTCTTTGGTCTTATTATTTCGCCAGAATGATAAGAAACTATAGCCTGTTTTCCTGTTAATGGATGTTTCCATTTTTGATGGCTACCTGCTTGATCCACCCTTTCAAACCCGAGAGATTTCAAAACCCTTATAATCTCGTCAGCAGTCACGCGAGGTTGCCTCTGTCCCATCAGACAGCAACCTCAAAAACCTTTGCATCCTCTGACAGATCTTCTTTTGAAGGCCTTAAATAGAGTTCTATAGCCTCCATAATATTTTTACGTGCTTCTTCCTCTGTTTTGCCGTATGTTACACAGCCCGGCAATTCAGGACAATAAGCAACATAAACATCCTCATCTGGTTCTATTACAACTCTTAGTTTCATTGAATTTGCCCCCTTTAATTAAAGAATAATAATCTTACTCCCATTCTATAGTGCTCGGTGGTTTTGAGCTTATATCATAGACCACTCTGTTAACCCCTTTCACTTCATTTATTATCCTGTTTGATATTCTTCCCAGAACATCATAAGGTATCCTTGCCCAGTCAGCAGTCATGCCATCGAGGCTCTTCACTGCCCTGACAGTGATAACATTTTCATATGTCCTCTCATCGCCCATAACACCCACACT
>JAOUJR010000158.1 GCA_029883145.1 Nitrospirota bacterium | reverse complement strand
GCAAACCATAGCTTAGAGAATATCGTAGGTTGTCCAAATCTTGCTGACGTCAAATAGTCTGATATCAACTAATCTTATTGCACATCTTATGAGCTTTCCTAAATAACGAATGGATGAGAGATGTTCGTATATTTTCTCTTTGGTCCGGTAATGAATGGCCATATTACATAATATTACTGCTCCTAGTCCAAACCACGCTATTCCATAATTTAGTATTCCAAGCACAATAAAAATGGGAATCAAAAACAATAAGAAACTATACAGGAAGGTATATTTCTTGTGGGGAGGTTGGTCCTCCCATAGAATATCTAAATGATAAACATCTTCCATTTTGCCTAATTTCGATAGAATCATTTGATATTTTTCTCTTATATCTTGGTCCTGAGAAAACACGTTAATCAAACGATTCCTTCTATCAAGTTCTACTTCATTAATTAGAGGGCATCTAAGTAATGAGTAAAGTGAAAGTTCACCCGGAATTGTCAACGTCCTGTCCATTTGGGCGTATACTAAATCCATATCCAAATCGTTCCACGTCCTATCATCAAGCACGTATTTATTTCTAACTCTGGCTTGAGTTTTTTTGAAATGGGCATGAAGTTCAGAAAAGTTACGCAATCTTGATTCTGCAACACCCCATTTTTTCCTTAAATTTGCAATTAACTTTGCTATGTTAAGCCTTTGATATTGTTTAAATGATATGAAAATAAGCGGAAGTGCCAACAACAAAATTAAATAATATTTTGTATTCAGGTCAGAAGCTAATATTACAGATGTTATTGTGATTACTATTATTAAAGAAATAAAAAAAACCAATCTGATTTCTTCTCTGTTTATGTTCAATTAATCATACTACATTTTATGTACGATATCTTATGATATTTTCTTCAAATATCTTTGCTATTTACACGTTATCCAGCTCTCTGGCTTCCGATTGTGGGCCAGGTCAGAATTTCCAAGTGACTTTGTAGCGTTTGATATATTGGTAGCCGTCTGTATCTTTTACTATCGTAAACAGTTTTCCTTGTTTGATTACAACTGGTTCAAACTTCATGGGAACAAGGGATAAATATTTACCATCAGAATCAAAAATATCGTAGTAGAATCCTTCCCCATTATTTACAAATCTCCATGTCTGAACAAATATCCTTCCTTCGTCATCCGAATAAATCCTCCTAAATGGGTATTTTACAGAAGGAGCAGAAATCTTAGTTTCAGGTGCCATGTTTAGGATTTTCAATATTGCATTTTTATCATTTTCAGTTATAGGTTCGGGGCTATATTCTCTATGGATTTCCTTAACAAGTGTTCCTTCTTTATCAAATATCTTAAGTTTGTACCCATCCTCAGGATAGCCACAAACCACTTTATCATTGTTAAATAAATCCCATCTTAAGACGGGAGTGAAGGGATTGAATCCATCTCCCCTGGAAGAAGGCTTTTGTGCGGTTGCATAAGTGAAAATTTCATCCAATTCTGGACTGAATTTTTTAAGCTCAAATTTCGTGATTTCGTCTCTGAAGTGCATGCACAACGAAACAATGTTACCTTGTGAATCAACATTAAATAGAACAATTCCTAATGCGGTTGGATTAACACTATTAAGAAATTCCCCACTCAACGAGAAAAAGGAAATGCGATACATCCCTCCTGCTGCCAACTTTTCCTGAGCAGAACAGACCACATTGCGAGGACGAAACAATTCCCCAGGTCCTTCGCCTCCTCTTCCGAAAGTCTTAAAATATTCACCATACTTATTGAAGACTTTCACATGTCTATCTCTTATATCAAGAGCATAAATATCACCATTATTGCTAACAGCTATGCGATTGATTTGGAAGAACATATATTCTTCTCTCCCTTCCGCCTCTCCTATGGATAGCTCTTCTTCCAAATTGAATACTTCCTCCCCATACAGTGGCTCTTTCGGATTCTTGACAACTGTCACTCCATCCACTTCCTCAATCGTTCCCTGCCATTCTGTTTTTTGCTGTACGCAGGAAATAAAAATAATAAACGCAAAAAGGAATAAAATGATTGAAAAAATGAAGGTTTTATTTTTCATATACCCTTCCCTTCTGCATTTGATTAAGCCTGACTCCAGTCTAACTCCACAAGACAATGCTGTCAATTTACAGACTTTTGTTTGTTGAGGGTGATATGAGCTTTATGAGATGCAGACCATTCCCCATGTGCCTATGGTATGCCAGATTTTGACTAATCCTGCCTAACTATGGATAAAGTTGCTTAAAGGGAAGTCTTAGAATTTTACCCCTATAAACTGGGTGTCAATGTCAAGTTAAAAATGTACACTTTATGGTCAAATAAAAATGTACAGTTTTGACTGTTAGATTTGTTCTTCACTTCCCTTTTTCTCCTGCTTTCAGTTTATCTTTGATTCTGAAGGATTTTCCTTTGATGTTGATCACATAGGAGTGATGCAGAAGTCTATCCAGAAGAGCTGAAGCCAGCACAGAATCAGCCAGGTATTCACCCCAATCTACGATGGACTTATTTGATGTAATGACGATGGATCCCTTTTCATATCTTGTACTTATGACTTGAAAAAGGAGATTCGCCTCTTCCTTATCCAGAGGGAGGTAGCCGATCTCATCGATGATAAGAACTTGGGCTTTGGCATAGTTGCGGAGGCGTCGGGGAAAATGTTCTTCTTTTGTTGTTCTCAGACGCCGGGCTATCTCATCAACTGTCGTAAAATAAGCCCCACAGCCCTTCTTTATGGCCTCAACACCTAAGGCAATAGCCAGATGAGTCTTCCCCACTCCTGGAGGTCCTAAGAACAGAACATTCGAGCGCTCCTCTATAAATCTCAGGGTTCTTAGCTCTTCTATCACCTTTTTCTCTATGGAGGGATTAAACGAAAAGTCAAAACCCTCAAAGGTCTTAATCACAGGGAAGTTCGAGAGTCTTAGGAGGACTTCTTCCCGCCGTCTGGACCGCTCTCTCTTCTCCTGTTCTGCAAGTCTTGATATAAATTCCTCATAGGAAAAATTTTTCTCTGCGGCTTCCCGGGCTATAGCTTCGTATCCGGAGGCAGCATGATGGAGCCCGACTTCCTTCAGCCTTTCCACAACATTCATTCCACCACCTCCAGATATTCCTCAAGCGGTCTCTTCTCCACATAGAAGGGTCCAAAACCCATCCGATTAAGCTTCTCAAGATTGGAAAAAGCCTCATCGGCCCCAGAAAGCCCTTCATAATGTTCTTTTTGAACCACATAGGGATATTTATTCCTCAAGGAGAGAGGCATCTTTCGATGGGAGGCAATCAAGGATCCCTTCAGGGTCAGAAGCTGAACTTCTGTCCCTGTTATCCTGACTTCTATCTCTTTTTTAACATGTTCCCAGGGGACAGAGTAGCGCACCCCATCTATACTGACAAAACAGTCCTTGGACACTCGACGCCTTTCCAATCTAGCCAGCTCCAACGCTCTTTCGGGAAGCGGCTGCAGGAACTTCCTCTCTTTCTCCAATCTATCGATAGGCCGCTCCCTGGTTGTGGAGTGTATCTTTTTATTCTCTCCCTCGATAAACATTCGAAGCTCTTTCCGTAAATGCTCCCTCGAGAGGAAAACCTCTGAGGCGATAAAACGCTTCACAGGATCTATAGGCCGCTCCACCTTACCCTTGGTCTGGGCCCTGTAAGCCATAGAAAGTCGTGTCTCAAAACCGTAATAGGCGCCAAAACGTATCCATTCCTCTGCCAGTTCCCCCTCACGACGGAGAGTCCTTGCCTTCTTGGCTACCGGAGCTAAATTATCAAAAAGCACTTCTTTCACGACTCCGCCAACCTTCCAAAACGTCTGCTCCAGTGAATGCATCAAAACTTTCCTCTTCTGCGAATCACTCACATCCGCATCCTTCCAGCGAGAAAATCCTGAAACGAAATGGTACAGACTCAACTTATCAATCGTACCGTCTGCATATCTCGGCTTAATCTGAGAAAAATCAACCTGAGCCTGCTGCCCAGGCAGTGTCTCAAAACGAACCGTAGCCTCCCGGAATATCTCCTCCTTCCTCCACCTCACATACCGCTTAAGGGTTGAATAACTGCCCTCATAGCCTAAAGCCCGAAGCTTCCGTTCAATGTCTACTGCCGTAATCTCCGGATCTATCCCCAACCAGCCCTCAATCATTGGTTTATAATCATCCAGGATCGATTGCCTCTCCCGAAATGAAGGCCGCGGAGGCTCTGGCATGAGCAGTAGTTTCTTCACTGTTCGCCGGTCTATCCCCAACTCACGGCCAATCTTCATGTACTTTAATCCTTGTTGAGCGAGCCTTCGTACCTTTAGCCATTCCAGTTCACCATACATGTGACATACCTCCCCGTTTCTTAAGGAGGTATTCTCTCCCTTTACTTCTTCCATTCCAAGCTCTCTATCTCAAAATCAATGGACAAAAGTGTACATTTTTAAATGGCCACAAACTGTACATTTTTATGTTACCATCGACAACTCCTCGGGTTGGACTCGAACCTGCAACATAAAGGACGTAGAGCATAAATGATTTTACCTTCTTTACTTGACAAATCTAACGGATTTTCTACAATTAATATGGCTCTCTTCCGCCGGCTGGAGAGAGCACCTACCAAAATTGGTTCCCATCATCAACCCCCCTTTTGCTGACAACAGCCGGCATTTATTAAGTTTTGTAGGGGATAAAATGGGGACGTATAAATGCCAAAGCAAACTTCTCCCCGTGTGTCTGTGGTGTGTCAGAGAATGCCTAAACTTGCCTCAAATTGGATACGGTTGCTCAAACGAATACCGGCTTCTACCCCTGAAAAAGTGGCACGCCTGGGGCGATTCGAACGCCCGACCTACGGATCCGGAGTCCGTCGCTCTATCCACTGAGCTA
>JAOUJR010000156.1 GCA_029883145.1 Nitrospirota bacterium | reverse complement strand
ACCATTTATCGTAAAAGACAAGATGAAATATTGGCCTGGAGGGGTTTGGGGAAATCCACAAAAGGCATCAGCAAAAAAAGGAGAAAGGGCGATTAAACTGATTGCAGATAAGATTATAGAGATACTTGAAGAAATTGAAGGGCACAAATAAATTATACTGCACTATACTTTAACAGTGCCCTCTTTTTACTTTTTAATTTTTGTTTCCGTATCTTCTCTCTCTTCATATCATCAGATGTCAAAATTCCTGTGAGCTTCTCGACCTTTTTTACCAGTTCACGTCTTGCGAGAAAACGGTTGATGGACTGACTTCTGTCCTTCATACATTTCACTTCTATGCAGGTCGGAATATGCTTGAGATAGACGCAGGTTGATGTCTTGTTGACCTTCTGACCTCCTTTTCCTGAGGACCGTACAAATTTTTCGTCAATATCTTTCTCAAGAATACCAAGTGATTCCATTTTATCCTTAAGCCATCTATTCTTCTCTTCACTCACTGCAAAGGTAATCATCATATACCTGCCTACGTTATCAACCCACTAATTGTAAAACATTTTCTCGCTTTGAAGGGCAGACATGCTGATAAAACCTTTTCAAAGCAACAATATTTTATCATGATACACATGAATGCAGACATAGCTTAAAATGCATTTTTAATAAAGGCTGGCTTGCCAGTCTAAAAAACTATAAGGTGTTGCTGGGAAAGCTTTTATCAGCACATCTGACCTCCATTTTATGCAACGTTTGGGTCAAGATAAATAGTTTATATCCCTTTTATAAACCATGCACCAAAGAATATAAGAAATGCTCCGCAGGAATAAAGCAAAACCTTGTAACCTTTGTCTCCGATTATTCTTTTTCCTTTTGATACGGTTAAAGAAATTAAGCTATACCAGCCAAGGTCAGCTATTATATGGCCTATGAAAAACACGATCACCCCTATTATGCCAAACTTGAGAGAGCTGATAAGATAGCCGAGACCTATTGTGACCCACCACAAAGTCCAATAAGGATTCGAAATGCTTCCTATAACACCTGAAAATACAGGATTCATCCCTTTATGAACTCCTCCTGTCGAAGTGAATAATCTTGCATTTCTTGCATCTTTTATTAACCGATACCCCATATAGATGAGTATTACTCCACCTGTTATGTTGATTATCAGTTTTGTTGATGAAGCAGTAAGGAATGGCGCTATCCCGATGATAAGAAGAAATATCATCCCGATCTCTAAAATGCCATGACCTATGATGATCAATGGACCGGCAATAAAGCCCCTTTTTGCAGATTCTGCCACGGTAATAGTAAAAAGCGGGCCTGGTACCAGTGCACCGGACAGGGCAATGATGAATGATGAAAAAGCTATGAGAACAAGGCTCATGTTCTGAGAGCTATTCGCACTTTTTCTTTGGAGTTCCCGACTCCTTAAAGCGTGGAACTCATGTAGGAATACCGAGTTTGGGGAATATGAAAAACTGTATAAGTAACCATAGAACAAAAATCCCTAATCCAATAAGCCAATCACTCATTTTCTTGTTTTCCTTTTTCTCTCACATGTGTTGTTCTACTAATTAATAAGCTCTGTAAATATTATACACCTAAATCTATTTACAGATAAATTGATCAGTGAGCCCCGAACTCACAGTTATATTTTTTCTTTTAACTCTCTTCTTTTTTCTGAGGCGGAATACGAATATTATCTATCCATAGAATATTGAAGACATCACCGTAATCTTTTAAAAATTTCTTCATGGTAGACTCTGGATTCTCATTCTTTGTGTAACGGTAGAACTCTTTTTCTATATATTCGAGAATTGTCTTTTTGTAACCTCCTGTGTACGGATACACACAGTTACTCATCACTGTTTTATCATCGAGGGTTAAAAGCCTTGTTGCAAAGATGTCTCCCATTTTTATCCCGCCTGCTAAATTCCTATTGTTCACAATGAAATCTCCACCCAAAAGCAAATCCTTAAGATGAATCTCCTCTTCGTGAGAAACAGAAATAACTTCATAAAGACTCAATACAGTCTCTTTTACTTTATTAAGCAGCGCTAATTCATCATCTTTTAACTCTTTATTGCATTTGCTGTAGATGTCAATAAATGTCTCTTTATCATTGTTGACCTTATAATCAAAAATGAGCCAGTCTTCAAAATTTAAAAATGCAATATCAAGAGCAGTGCCCCTGAGAAAATCTTCCGGATAGTTATCTTCCCAGAAATATTCATATGCTTTGTCTATCGTATCTTTATAGTTTTCTCTCGCATAAAGAATCATTGATTGAAAAAGTGTTGTTTTAAGATCCTGTTCTTTACCCATATTCTCTTTCTCCTTATATTAAAAATAATACCAGATTTCTTCTTGCTCTCACATTAATCTCTCAAACAACTTTACTATAATTGTGTTTGATATAACCAGTCCTTTCCTTGTAAGCCTGAGGTTGCCGTTTTCAATTTCAAGATAACCATCGTCAACTAATTCTTTGCATGCATTAAGAAGACTATCGCACCCCCCTCTATCCCCCCTTGCTAAGGGGGGAGTAAAGGGGGGTAGTTTATTGATGCTTATTCCGTCTGTCTTTCTCAATCCCAGAAATATGAATTCTTTAAAGATTTCTTCAGATGTGAGTTTGGTTGATTCTGTTTCCGGGATTATCCCTTTGTTCAAATCGTCAATATAGTTATTCACATCTTTAATATTATTTGAACGCACCCCTTTGACAAAAGAGTGTGCCCCGGCGCCAACTCCGATATACTCCCCTCTCGCCCAGTAGTTGAGATTGTGAATACACCGAAATCCTGGCAATGCAAAGTTGGATACTTCATAATGTTCATAGCCACAGAAGGTCAAATAATCTATTACATAGTTATACATTTCGAGTATAAGTCCTTCATCAGGCATTTTAATCTTACCTGAAAATCCCTCCGTTTCCGTATTAATCACCCCTCTATATCCCTCCTTGGCAAGGGGGGAATTTAAGGTGGGTGAGGGGGGATTAATTTCATCAGATTGTATTAATTCATATAAAGGTGTATTTTCTTCAAGTGTCAGTTCATATGTAGAGATATGAGCAGGTGATAATTCAATAGCCTTCGAGATTGACTTTTTCCATGAATCTATTGTCTGTCCGGGTATTCCATACATTAAATCTATCGAAAAAATATCCAACCCTGTATTTTTTATCAATTCAATCGATTGTAATGCATCATCTTCCGTATGAATCCTTCCGAGCGTTTTGAGTTCCTCATCTTCGAAAGATTGAATTCCAATGCTCAACCTGTTTACGCCGAGGGAAAGCAATGTAGTTATCTTTGATTGGTTTATTGTCCCGGGGTTTGCCTCGACTGTTATTTCGGGGGAAGATGATAAGTGAAAATTATCTCTGAGACATCTAAATAGTTGTGTGAAACATTCATCAGGAAGGAGAGATGGAGTGCCACCCCCTATGTAAATTGTCTTTAGTGTTTTTGCAAAACCTTTTTTGAGGCTCAATTCACTACATAATGCATCTGTATATGTTTTCGCAAGTGATTCATCATATGGTACAGAGAAGAAGTCGCAATATAGGCATTTTTTTATGCAGAAAGGGATGTGAATATAGAGGAATTCCGGCATAGATTTAGAATAACACAATGATGCTTTAGAAACTAAGTTGTCTAAATGTGATACAATTATGAGAAATAGATAGGAGAAATTGAATAAAGCTTCCGATGACTATAAAACCCCTCCTTGCTTTTACCATAAGCTTATTAATTTTGCTTGTTCTGTGTTTTGTTGATTATTCCACGGGCTACGAATTTGGCTTTTTCATCTTCTATTTTATTCCGGTTTCTATTACTGCATGGTTTGCGGGAAAGCGGTTAGGTATCATAATGGCCTGCCTTTCAGCGATATCTTGGTACATCTCAGATCTGTATTCGCACCACCCTTATCCCAAGGCATATTTGATCTACTGGGAAACATTCATCAGACTAATTTCTTTTCTTACTACTGCTTGGACTATTGGAATGATAAAACAGTTGAAAGTGCGCGAAAGACATCTTAAAAGTGAACTGGAAAAAACAAATAAGGAGTTATCGAGATTGAAAAATGATATGTGACCCGATATGTCTTCTTGCCGGAGGACTAACATTTATTTTCCTTTTCATCTCAGGCGGGCAATGGTACACGATTTTTCTTGCACTGGGCATTGCTCTGACTGTTGGCGTACCTATAGACAGATACTGTGATGACAAATTTAGAGAACTGAAATAATAAACGGCAGAAGGACTGCATAACAAGACGGATGCAGTCGACTCGTAAACTCGCGCTTGACCCTTATCGTTACTTCACCTTCAAAACTGCAAGAAAGGCTTCTTGCGGCAATTCAACCTTTCCAACCTGCTTCATCCTTTTCTTGCCCTCTTTCTGTTTTTCGAGCAGTTTTCTCTTCCGTGTTATATCGCCACCATAACACTTGGCAATGACATCCTTCCTGAGTGCTCTTACGCTTTCCCTCGCTATGATTTTATTGCCGATTGCAGCCTGTATTAAAACCTCAAACATCTGTCGCGGTAAACTAACTAAATTGGGACGGTTCTATTTTATTGAAAAAAGGAGCACAATTTGGTAGAGTTTGTTCATGCCAAGGGCAGCAAGAGTAGCACCAAAGGAACATGTCTACCATATCCTCACGAGAGGGAATAATCGACAAGATGTCTTCAAAGACGAAAAGGATTATAAGAAGTATCTGGAACTCCTTCAGAAATACAAAGAGAAGTACAAATTTAAACTCTATCACTACGTATTAATGAGAAATCATGTGCATCTTGTTCTTGAGACAACCGAGAGAGGAGGAAGCCTTGCAGAGATCATGAAAGGGATAAACCTGTCCTATGCACAATATTTCAAAGGGAGATATAAACATACAGGTCATTTCTGGCA
>JAOUJR010000153.1 GCA_029883145.1 Nitrospirota bacterium | reverse complement strand
GTTACCACAATGATTGCTGATAATTATAATCTGAGAATGGTCATAAGCTATGCAGATTTGCTCATTGGAGCTGTACTGGTTCCAGGGGCTAAGGCACCAAAATTAATCACCCGTGAAATGCTGAAGACCATGAGGCCCGGAGCTGTTTTTGTGGATGTCTCCATTGACCAGGGAGGATGTGCAGAGACCTCTCGCCCAACTATTCATTCTCATCCTATTTATGAAGAAGAGGGAATAATTCATTATACGGTTGCGAATATGCCTGGAGCTGTCCCCCGCACTGCTACTCGTGCTTTGACACTCAATACACTTTCTTATGTACTTGAGATCGCGGAGAAGGGCTGGAGAAAAGCTGTAAGAATAAATCCTGCTCTTTCAAGGGGAGTAAACCTGGTGGAAGGTAAGATTACCTATAAAGCAGTAGCAGGAGCATTCAATCTTTCATATATATCTCTGGAAGAGGTGTTATAGCCGTAAATCTTTGCGTTTTCTCTGGCTTTCAATAAGTACACATTCTCACGAACCAGATTCATTATCAAAGATTAAACAATACAAGATAATCGTACGACGTTTGGAACATTTCGAAGATTGTTCTGTTTTTTATATGATGTTTTATTATATTTTAAAATATGAAAGATAAAGAAAAGTCAAAAGAACAGCTTATAAATGAAGTTGCAGAAATGCGCAAGAAGCTTGCTGGTATGAAAAAACGCGAAAGAGAATTTCAGAAGATAGAAAAAAAATTACAGGAACAATTTGTTGAGTATGAAAAATTATCTGCCATCGGAAGGCTTACGGCAAATGTTGCACATGAGATAAGAAATCCTATAACAGTTATTGGTGGATTAACAAGAAGGCTGGAAACGAGTGTTTCATTCGGGACCAAAGAAAAGGAATATTTAGAACTCATTTCTTTAGAGGCGAACAGGCTTGAAGAGGTTCTGAAGGATGTTCTTACTTTTTCCGATAAAACTATTTTTCATAGGGATGAGCAAGACATCCATGAGGTTATTGATGAGTCACTGAGTATTTATAAAGATATGTGTAAAAATCGTTCAATAGGTATTCAAAATTTTTCTAGTGATGTCCCTAAATTATATATAGATAAAAGACAAATAAAAGAGGCAATCAAGAACCTTATATCAAATGCGATTGACGCAATGCCAAACGGAGGAATAGTCACTATAACCACAAATAAAGAATTATTAAACAGGAAGAACTATGTAACGGTGATGATAACTGATACAGGAGTAGGCATTCTGGAAGAAGAAAAAAGAATGATTTTTGAACCCTTTTTTACTACAAAAATGGCCAAGAAAGATATCGGGTTAGGCCTTCCTATTACCAAAAAAATTATTGAGGGTCATGGTGGTTTTATTAAGGTAGATAGTACCATTGGTGAGGGATCAACGTTTACTGTATATTTACCTTACAGGGCAGCGATTGAAAAGTGAAAAGTATGGTTAATCTAAATGTTTCAGAGACTCGCATAAAATTAAGAGGACACCATCTTATATGCCTCCATTTCTTTCACGGGGAAGGATATAATGCAGAGTATGTAGAAAACCTCAGTAATGTTCTGAAGATGGCAGCGTATAAAGAGATAGAAATCTGTGATGGAATAGATGATGTCTGTAAAAAATGTCCTTATGTGAAAGACAAGAAATGTTCCTATAATGAACATGCTGATGAAGAAATAAAAAAAATGGATGAAAAGGCAGTGAGTTTACTTAATCTTACTACAGAAATGGAGACAAAATGGTATAAAATAAAAGAAGAGCTTTCAGGAATTTTCAGGGAATGGGCAAAATCATATTGTACATGTTGTGACTGGAGAGAGGCTTGTGAGAAAGATATTGATTATAAAAAATTAAAGGAGTACGTTAAATAATAAAATAAAGTAAAACTATAAGTTATACTATATAACTATCTTATAATAAAGTATAATTTAAAATATTTTACAGGAGGTATTTATGACTATAAAAGAACTGAAAGATGTTATCGAGATTAAAAATGGTACTGTCTTTATAAAGGATAAAAAAGGTCTGGGGAATATGATGGACAGCCTTATTTATGATGCTGTTTTTGAATCTGATAATGAGAAGAGAGCTGCATTTTTTATTTTTATCAAAGAGATTGCAAAGGCATGTGGAGCTGTCCCTGCTTCAATTCAAGGACTATACGAAGAAATAGGGAGGATTTATCCCGGATTCACAGTGCCTGCAATAAATATCAGGGGACTTACCTACGATGTCGCAAGAGCCCTATTCAGAAAGGCACTGGAAATGAATGTGGGTGCCTTTATATTTGAGATTGCAAGGTCAGAAATCGGATATACAAAACAGAGACCACTTGAATATGCAACTGTCGTCCTTGCTGCTGCAGTAAAGGAAGGCTTTGAAGGACCTGTCTTTATTCAGGGTGACCATTTCCAGCTCGTGAGAAAAAACTATTTGAATGATCCCAATGCAGAGACGAACTATGTGAAGGGTCTTATTGCAGAGGCGATAGAAGCAGAATTTTATAACATTGACATTGACTCTTCTACTCTCGTTGACCTTGAGAGACCTGCGGTGAGTGAACAGCAGAGGCCAAACTTTGAGAACACCGCGCTGTTGTCAGAACAGGTGAGGTCATTACAGCCGAGTGGAGTGGATATTTCGATCGGAGGTGAGATTGGCGAAATCGGCAAGAAGAATAGTACACCTGAGGAAGCAAGGGCATATCTCAGCGGCTTCAAACAGGCATTCAAAGGAACAAAAGGGTTAAGTAAACTCAGTGTCCAGACAGGTACGAGTCATGGTGGTGTTGTCCTCCCAGACGGAAGTGTTGCGAAAGTAAAGGTTGATTTCGATACTCTCAGAGTTTTATCAGACCTTGTGAGAAAGGAATACGGGCTGTCAGGTTGTGTGCAGCACGGTGCATCAACTCTCCCTGAAGAAGCATTCAATATGTTCCCCGAGACAGGCACATCCGAAGTGCATCTTGCCACAGGATTTCAGAATATGGTTTATGAGAGCACGCACCTTCCCGCAGAGTTCAGAGAAGAGGTGTATAATTTCATAAGACAGGAGTATGCAAAGGAAAGGAAAGAAGACCAGACAGAGGAGCAGTTTATTTATAGTACAAGAAAGAAAGGTTTTGGTCATTTAAAGAAGAAGTGGTGGGAGCTTCCTGCTGATGTAAAAGAGCCTATTATGAAAGAATTGGAGGTTAAGTTTGAATTGCTCTTTAAAAAATTGAGGGTAACAGACACAGTGGACATTGTAAGAAGGAATGTGAAACCAGTAGTGGTGAGAAAAGAAATTAATGTAAGTTTACTGGGATTGTAATGGAGGGGAAATATCATGCCTGATATCAAGAGAATTGGTATTATTACCAGTGGTGGAGATTGCGGCGGTCTCAACGCAGTAATAAAGGGCATTGCACAGGAGGCATACTCGTCAGGGATTGAATCAGTGGTAATCCCTAATGGCTATGCAGGTCTCTATAACCTTGTTGATCTCAATGAGGTTGTGCTGCTCACTCCAGCGAGGGTTAGCCTCGTAGAAGCGTCAGTCGCAGGTTCCGAGGCAGGCCACTCAAGGGTAAAGATTAGTAAGATTGAAGATCCTATGAAATATGAACGGATAAAAAATGGCCTTAAAAAATTCAATATAGATGCTCTTATTATTAGCGGTGGTGATGATACCGGAAATGTTGTTGTTGACCTTTTATCTCATGGAATTCCCTGTATTCATGTTCCAAAGACTATGGATCTCGATCTTCAATCATACAGTGTAGGCGGCGATTCAGCAGTCAACAGGATCGCTACTTTTACGAGGGATTTAAAGACCACTGGTATGAGTCACAATCGTATTATGGTGGTTGAGGTATTTGGAAGGAACGCAGGACATACTGCATTACGGGGTGGCGTTGGTGCCGAGGCTGACAGTATCCTGATACCCGAGATTCCTGTTGATTTTACTATTGTCTATGAACATTTGAAGAATATTTTTTTCGCCAGGATAGAAAAGAGCGATGTCAAGGCAGGGACATACATAATAGTTGCTGCAGAAGGTATTAAGGAGATAAAGGGCAAGTTATTTTATGACGATACTGCAGGGGTTGATGCCTTCGGTCATAAAAAACTTGCAGGTGCAGGAAAATATGTGAGGCAGCAGCTTGAAAAGATGTTAAAGAACGACCCTGAAGTCAAAGAATTTATGAAGAGGACAGGGATGTACGCACCTGGTGTGTATGAGACGCCTGAGGTAAGAGAAGTATCTCCAGGCCATCTTGTTCGTTCTGGTCAGAGTTCTGCCTATGATGTAAACTTCGGTCAAAAAGCAGGTGCAGCAGCAGTGATGCTCTTATTAGAGGGCAAGAGCGGAAATACGGTAGTTGATGTAGATGGCAGAAAAATATATTATCAGTCGACTGCTGAAGTAATAAAGCATCGAGAGGTAGACCTTGATGAAGTTGCTCTTTTTGAAAGCATGGGCATCTGTTTTGGAAGAAAGCCGCAAAAATTTGAATATGATCTTATTGAGGCAAAAGGCCAGATTGCAAGACATCTTTAAGAAATTAGGAAATACGCCACAGCGGATTCACTTTCATATTTATTTAAGCCTTGAGGTGCCTAAGAACACCTCAAAATATGGAGTTTTTGTTCAGGTGATAAAAAGGACGTTCTCAAGCTCGCGGAAGTGGGCATCACTTGTGACGACCCTGCAATTCTCTTCTATTGCGGTTGCATAGACAATGGCATCTGCCATAGGAAGTGAATACTTAATGCTTAGGTCTGCTGCGAAGAGTGCGATGCTTTCTCTCAGGGGGATAATTGATGTCCTATTCATCAAGGATACTGCAATCAGTGCTTCTTCCTCGGTTTTTTCCCTTCTTACTTTCTTATAGACTTCATAGAGAACAATAGTAGGGGTAACGATCCTTGAAGGGGTCTTTACATATTTTGCATATTTGTCA
>JAOUJR010000152.1 GCA_029883145.1 Nitrospirota bacterium | reverse complement strand
ACGTTTACTTTGTAAACAGTAGTCCCAAACTTTTTTCTTATATATGAGCCGAAGGAATTATATCGTTGAACCATATTTAATTATTTACCTAAATAACCAGTACTGTCAATGGGTTATCTCTCACGTGAGAATCACATCAATAGAGCAATAAAAATATTTTCAGGAACTAATTAGAATTTATATGTAAGGCTCACACCAAACATGTGGATATTTGACTTATAAACTCCATTGGCACTCGTGAGAGGGTTTATTACTCCATCAAAAGGATTATCATCAATAGAGTTATTCTTTTTTCTGTTTTGGAGCTTTTGATAACCATAGGAAAAGTCAAGTTTTAAATTCTTGTATTTTATGTCAGTTCCCAGAGTGAAAAGGTGGGTATTCGCATCCGGTATAGAAGGTTCAAATGTGTGGTCAGGCACAGGATTTCCACTATAAAGATATCCAGCAAGCAGGGCAATTGTATCATTGAGCTGGTATCGTGCTCCAAACAAAACCGAATAGGTGTCTTTCCAGTCCTTTGGTGTAATTGCTGCGAAGCTCCCGGCTATTGGCTGGTCAAAATTTATTCTCAACTGGTCATAAGAAGACCACCCTTCCCATCTCAACCCAACTTCTATGGTAAAAGGGTCAAACCCTTTATAGTAGATCCCTACATGGGCTTGCTGGGGAAGGGTGAGGTCAGCACTGCCAGTTGTGTTTGGAAACAGTCCACTGATTGGGGGAGGAGTACCAGCAGGAAGGTCAAAAGAAGCATTCCCATCAATGGTAACTTTGATTTTGCTCCGATATGAGGCACCAATAGAAATATTCTTATGGGGGTCTATCAGAATTCCAAAATTGTATCCTACCCCTGTCGTATCACCCTTGAATTTTTGTCCTGCATCAGGGAGTCCAAAAGGAGATAAATTGAGCCTGTTCTCTAATGTTGCGTCAAGCAAAAGGATATCCAAACCTGCAGCAAATGCAATGTGAGGTGTGATTTGGTATGATACTACAGGATTGATATTATAAGTCGTCATTTTTGCGTTCGTAGTGATATACCTTCCTTCCCAATCATTACCCCATTTGTTGCTGAGACCAAAAGGATTAAAGATACCTAATCCTGCACTTATCTTATCATTGAATTTATGGGTGATAAAAAGTGTTGAGGGATAAAGCACATCACTTTCAGCTTTAAAGGTCTTACCAGTTGCATCACTCGTAAACTTTCGTGAAGGGAAAAGTAAAGTTGTTCCCAGTTCTATCTGAGTACCTTCGAGTTTATTGATTAATGCTGGATTAAAGAAAATAGCTGATGGGTCGTCAAGATGTGCAATTGTCGAAGCTCCCTGTCCCAAGGATGACGCACCCTGTGTGTACACAGCAAAACCTGAGCCAAGTGCATCTGAGACAGTGCATAAAACGAAAAATAAAATTACCCCAAAAGATGTAGATTTATTCAGTCTTTTCTGTCCCATAGCTACCTCCTTTATATAAAATGCTTAATAAGAAATGTGAGCAAAAAAAATATTTATCTTAAAGTTTACCATATAACCCCAATAGCAGTGTTTAATATTAACCAAGCTCTTAAGCAACATATATTCAGTGTTCGTAGTTTTAGTATTGAATAAATGACACAATAATGATATAAAACCGCTACAGTAATATCAACATGGAAACTAACACATAGCACATATGCAAGACTTTGAGTATTTAATGGAGAGCGATGAAGAGGCGCTCAGACTCGATATAAAAACAGCTGCCGAAGTTGTCAAGAGACAAGCCCTCTGGGCCGGCATAAAGCCAGGAATGCATGTTGCTGACATATGCTGTGGGTCGGGAAAGACAACCTCTGTACTGCATACATTAGTCAAACCAGGTGGTACAGTAGTTGGAGTAGACGGTTCAGAGAAAAGAATTGACTATGCAAAAAAACATTATGGAACTGAGGGTATAGAATTTAAACGTAACAATATACAGAAGCCGCTTGACGGTTTGGGAACCTTTGACTTTGTCTGGGTTCGCTTTGTTTTAGAATACTATCGTTCCAACAATTTTGATATAGTGAAGAATATATCCTGCATTCTGAAACCCGGGGGTATTTTGTGCCTGATTGATTTAGACTATAACTGTTTGAATCATTTTGGTCTTTCTCAGAAATTAGAAAGAGCCTTGTTCGCTGTGATAAAAAAATTGGAGGAAGAGGCAAATTTTGATCCATATGCTGGAAGGAAACTCTATTCTCACCTCTATAGATTCGGATATCAGGACATAGATGTAGATGTAGCTGCCCATCATCTGATATTTGGCCAACTAAAAGATACTGATGCTTTTAACTGGATGAAGAAGATTGAGGTTATATCTAAAAAGATACCATTTCAATTTGAAGAATATAAAGAACATGAAGAGTTCATAGAAGATTTTAAAAAGTTCTTTACTGATCCCGGGAGATTTACTTACACTCCGATAATTTCCTGCAGGGGGCGTAAGCCCATCTCTTAATTCATACTTTACTTTTCGCCCTTTGCAAGACTGTTTCAGGTGCTATATGATGTTTCTTTTGGAAGTATCTAATAAATGCCTCAACAACGTTCTCATCAAAGTGCTTACCGCTCCCATCCATGAGAAGTTGAAATGCTCTATCAAGGGGAATAGCATCCCTGTAATGACGCTTTGCAGTGATTGCTTCAAAAAAATCAGCTACAGCAATTATCCTGGCTCCGAGGGGAATTTCTTCTCCTCTTAGGCCTTTCGGGTAACCGCTCCCGTCAAATTTTTCATGATGGTACCAGGCAATCTCGGGAACCTCTTTATAAATGCCCTCAAAGTTTATCTTCTCTAAAATGTTCTTCGTCTTTTCTACATGCTTTTTTATCTCATCATGCTCTTCGATGGTCAGTCTATCTTCTTTCTTTAAAATATCGTCTTTGATACCTATCTTCCCATAGTCGTGCAGCATTGAAGTTACTCGAATCATTTCGCAGTAATCCTTTGACAAGTCCAATTCGCTACAGATTCCCACAGCATACTCTGTCACCTTCTCAGAATGTCCTGCTGTCAGGGGATCACGGGCGTCAATACTGCTTGCGAGAACCTGTAGAATGGATTTGAATTGACGTTCCCTGGCGTCAATAAGCATTGAATTATGAATGCTTATCCCTATTTCAGGGGCTATCCCCATCAATAAATTGATATTACTCTGGACCAAAGGTCTTTTTGTCTTTATATTGTCTACAGCAAGGATTCCCAGTGATTCTTCCTCATAGATGATAGGGCAACAGATAAAAGACTTCGCCTTCATCTTTTTTGCGAATTCAAGACTTCTCGGTGAAAGGTCGCCTTTTATCTCATCCAAATTATTTATTAAAAATGGTTTCTGTCCACGGAAAGACACTGCAAAAACACCTCTTGATTCGGGTCTGTCTAAATGGAAAACCGTATTCTTTAAAATGCTTAACTGCTCATGAGTATAGCCAAAACCTGCCCGGAAAATAAGATGCATCTTTTTCTCATCAGCCAAATAGATAGCGCCACGGTCATAATCAAGCCGTTTACGCAGGACTTGAATCACGCTTATCAAGACACTGTCAATGTCGGTTTGTCTGCTCAGAGCTTGTCCCACTTCATTGATTAAAAGGGCATTGTTATAACTCTCCTTAATCTGATCTAAAAGGCTATCAGTTGACTCTCTGAGGTTGTTTATGGCTGAAATTAATTCCCGTCTTTCTACAGCCCCTGCATAAAGGGTTAATGATAAAACGATAAAAACTGAAAGGGGTAATATTGTCGATATGGTTAACTCAGCGTATTGGGAATAAAAAATGAGGCATATTATTGAGAGAAGTATCGTTACATAATCTCTTATTCTTTTCCAGAACGCAGAATGAAATTCTTGCCAGGAAACTTTATAACAACATGCCTTCCCCCCTTTAAAGATACATTCCGGATGCTCAATTTTTGTTATTTTAGAGTTAAATGCCAGAGCAACAGCTTCAATATATCCTGTTCTGTTTTCACACTGATACGGTCTCTCGTGGATTCCTTCTAAGGGTGTAACGGTAATTTCAATTTTTTGAGGACCTAATCTTTTTGATTCAAAGACTGTTGACCTCGTGAAATTAGAAGAATACTTTCCTATCATTTCATAGGCTTTTGCCGGACCAACAAGCCCCAGGATATACCGTTCCATGAGTCCGATGGCTTCACGTGATGCAGCAAATCTTCCCGCTTCTCTGGCAATATTTCTATTTCCAGTTAGCTCCACCATCTTTTCATAAAAAAGATCACCCTGTTCCTGGGTAAACCAGTGACCTTCGTCCTCGACCTGATAGGGCTCCATCCCTGCATAACGCAATAACTCGCTCACATCCACGTAGCTGTAGTTTTTCTTAATAAACTTTATACAGGTACTTATTATCCTGCTGTTATAAAGAGGTCTATCATCTTTGATTAATTGTTCCATGGCATTACCCTAAGAAAAGAGTGTGTAACCCCTTACATCTATTCATATTTAGCATGGGTAAGAAGATGATCCATGAATTGTAGGTATCGATCACCTGCCAGAGAAATATTTAAAATCCATAGATTATAGAGTTTCTCATAAGGCATTGATTGACTTTCTGCATAGCTGACAGGATAGAGGAGCACAGGTATTTCGTTTTGTTCATAATATAGTGATAGTGGGAACAGGTGTGAGTAGAGTATTTTCAGAGGTAAATCATCTGGATCCAAGACAATTACATGGATGCAACTAGTCAGGTTAGACATGTCCAACCCAATATCTGCGACAGTTACCATGGTAATCGCTTTGATATCCCCATCTTTCTTTAATGAGAAGAGGTGCCGTTCCCTTTTAAAACCAAGCCTCTGGTATTCTTTGTTAAGTGCATCACTGTCAATCATGTCCGGCTCTAGGTCAAGGGCATTGAGCATAAGACCTCCAGAGGCATATTCGTAAAAGCTTTCTAACTCTAAGAGATCTTCTGGTTGAGTTTTCGTGAGCG
>JAOUJR010000151.1 GCA_029883145.1 Nitrospirota bacterium | reverse complement strand
CTGATGTATCCACAAAAATTCTCATTTGCTGAATGCATCCATAAGATATTTATCATGTTCTCTGGAAATATCATGTTTCCCTGAGCTAAATCTGCCCGCGATATCAATAGCCCTTTTTCGTCTTTCTTCAGTATCAATAATCGCACTTGACTTTATCATTGCATCTACAGCCTGTCGTATAAGTTCTGCAACTGATAGATGGCGGGAGATGGCTATTTTTTTAATGGCCCTTGCTTGTTCTTCCGTTAATTGTATCTGTGTTCTTACCACGTTGCCTCCTATGATTACAATTTTGATTAAATGATAACAAATTTGTTATAGGGCTGTCAAAAAATAGGATTCTTTTCAGTCCCCTCGCGGTTATATGATAGAGAGCTCTGTGATATTTAATCCATAGTGGCTTTATCATGAAATATGATTATTATCATAAAGTGATTCTTATGTTATGTTTGGAGACTGGACCCTTTTGGTGATTTATTTATGGGTCGGTAGTGAAGGATTTAAAACGATATTGTTGATAACTTCACCTTCTACTTAGCATTTATGCTACAACTAAACAATTTCAATAAGACGACATTTTGAGAATTATAAAGTGAAATGTGCAATTAACGTTTCGCATGCTTAGAAGTGCGTGTCGCCTCCAGGTGTTAACCCAAAATCTGTTGACAGGGCATCTACTACTAAAAAATTTCATAAGAATCGTTAAACTATTAATTATAGAAAGAATTTGAAATATGCGGATATGTCGGACTTAATTTGTTTCTGCTTTTTCTTGTCCTGGGTCGTGAGAGGCAGCGTTCTTTATCATACTTTCTTCAAGCTGTCTTACCATTCTTTTTTGTTCCCGTAAAGCAGAGCTTTTTCTTAAGATCGAAGGTATAGACATAAGTATTCCCGAGAGAAAACCTGATGCAAACACGACTACCAGAATAAAGGCAAGAGATCCCTCGAAATGGAAAGTAAGAAAGCTGATCGATACAATGGCTGAGTTCTGAACAGCAAATAGAACGAGTACAATAGCAATCAACAACGCCAAAAAAAGGAAAAATTGCATATAACACCTTTCTTATTGGATTGGTATATCATATCACAAGAAAATTCAATAATCCACTGTTAGAGTTGAATGTTACATGAAGTAATCGCTGTTTAGTTCACCTACAAGCAGAGAATTTTAGTCCGTCCGTTGTTTTATTGATTTCTTCATCAAATCCGTAATATTCATTTTCTTAATAAACTGCGACTTTCTTCTGTAAATAAATAATATCTAACGGATAGAATATTAATGATTACTGTCCTAAATTAGTGGTTCTCATTTTATAAAAATTGGTAGATCTTAAAATCGGTAAGCGCTATTTCGGAAGTGTAAATTCAAAGACATTGCCTATATCATCTCGACTGGTAACCAAGATTTTCCCACCATGAGCCTCTATGATTGTTTTTGCTATAAATAGTCCGAGACCAGAACCTTTTTGATCCCTTACTCCACGATAAAATGGCTCAAAAAGATACGGCAACTGGTATTTGGGTATACTAGTAGCAGTATCTTCCACCTCTATCAGCAATTCTTTGTCTCTATTTATAAGTCTAACAATTACTTTTCCGCCGATTTTTGTAAATTTTATAGCGTTATCTAATAGGTTTACTATAACCCTATTTATCATGGCTCCATCAACAATAATTTCAGGGAATTCATCTTCAGAAAACTCAGTTATTATTTGAATATTCTTTTCTCTTGCTACAATGCTTATATTCTCTATCTGCTCTTTTATGGCATGAGCTATGTTATAAGAAGCTGGTTTTAATTTCACTCCTCTTGCTTCCATTGTCGCAAAATCGAGGAAGTTTGTTATCAAATGTTCCACTGTTTGGAGTTCTTCTGTTATTAACTCTAGATAGTTTTTCTGTTGATGTTTATCTGCTTTGCCAGCCATAATCCTCGATAAGAAACCTAATGATGTAGTAATAGGGTTTTTCATATCATGAACAAGGGAAGAAAGAAGATATTGTCTTTCTCTTTCTAATTTTTTTACTACTGTAATATCTCTAAAAAGTTCTACTCCTCCAATTAAATTGCCTTGATCATCAAGTATTGGGACTCCCGTTATAAGCAAAACAAGGGTATTGCCATCTTTACTCTTTATGGTGCTTTCCATGGATTCTAATTGTTCATGTGATTCAATCACTTGTGACAATAATGGACATGCATTCTTGTCAGAAGTTCTATGGAAAATATCAAGATGAGATTTTCCTAAAATATCTTCTTTTTTATATCCAGTTATTTTTTGAGCAGTATCATTAAAATCAATAATCAAGCCACTTTTATCTAATACCGTAAAACCAATCGGTAGGTTTTTTGTAATTGTTTGACATATTTGTTGTTTTTCCATCTTTTTATATGAAGGGAGTATTAATTTTTTACTCTTTTTTAAATATAATATAGAATATAAATGTACACAGTTGTCAAGGTCGATTTGTTGCAATTTTTAATATTACTATTTCAGGAAGGAACTCACACAAGGGTAGGGTTGTAACGACTACAAGTGAATATTTGAAGCGATAATCAACAGTAGTCAGAACTTTTGAAAACGTTAATTACTATGTGAAGTCTTTTCAATTGAAGAAAGCCAATGGATGCAAGACTACAGGAAGAAAGTGAGCGAAAGAAATCTTTGCTCGTCGTCGAGACCCCATTTTACTTGTTACACCTACAAGTATTCGCTTTTAAGGAGGTCTGAATATTAACGATTACTGGTATAAATGTTGAAACAAAAAAGACAGAGCCATGTGACTCTACCCTTGATATGCTTACAATCGGATTGACTATTTCCTGAATCTCTTCCTCAGAAGCCCAAGTCCTACAATCCCTGCTCCTACGAGGAAGTAATCAATAATATAACAATATTTTTTGTGAATACCATATTGTTGAGATGGAGAGTTAGCGATCAGAAGACACCTTGACCATATCTATAGGTTGCTCCTTGCCACAGTGTTTGCAAAATTTTGCATCTTCTTTAATAATCTCTGCACAGTAGGGACATTTTTTGGTATATCCTTTAGATACCAGAGGTGGAAGTACAATAATAACAGCAATAAGTAACGGAACAATTGCACATAGGATAAACCACAATATCGGTCTGCGCCCTTTTCTTATAGCTATAATGCTCCCCACAATACCTGCAATAGTAAGCAGAATAACATATCTAAACAATGGGATTCTCTACTTTTTTATGATTACTCATTTATCTCTTCTGTATCTCACCTACGCCAATAAATGGTACTGCTCCACCACCTGTAACCTGTGGGAGGATTCCGTTCCATTTATCTATAGCCTTGAGATTGGCCTCTACTTTTCTGAGCTCTATAAGATCCTGTGAAATATTTGCTCTCTGCAACCTCAATGACTCTGCCTCTGCCTTTGCTGCTGTAATCTTCTGCTCTGCCTCAATCTTTATCCTCTCCAGGTCTCTCTTTGACTTTAGTGCAAGCTGTTCTGCTGTCTGCTTTGCCTCAATAGCCTCTGTAAATACTTTGGAGAAGCTGAATGAGACAATAGAAAACGCATCAACTGCTATATTATATGCTAGGAGTCTTTCAGCAAGGTTTTCTCTCATGGCCTCGCTTACTGCTGCTCTCTTTGTTATAAGTTCTTCTGCTGTGTACCTGGCTGATACAGCTTTCATTACTTCTTGTATTGCAGGGTCTATAATACGCTCCTTGAATTCTACCCCAAGGGTTTGATAGACAACATTTGCTTTATCAGGTACTACATGATAGTTAAGTGCAACTGATGAGGTCACATCCTGAAGATCGGACGAGGCAGATGCGGCATCAGTCACTGCCTTCTGTACCTTGACATCCATTATGGCAACCTTCTGCCTTATAGGCATCCTGAAATGTAGTCCTTCATTCAACACCGTATCTTGAACGGCACCAAAATTGAGGACAACACCTCTTTCACCTGCACCAACCTGAACCCATGGTCTAAAAAACAGGAAAACTACTAGAATTGCTACAATAATTAGTACTAAACTCAAAGGGCCTTTCTTCATTGCAGACTGCATTGCTGCCTTTGTTGCCTCCTTTGCCCTATAGACATCTCGCTCATCCATATGCTTCCTCCTTCGTGATCATTTGAGATATGTTAACACTATAAAAAACGAGCTTACCAAAGGTTCATCCTTTGGAAGCTCGGCCATTTTTCTGTCTAAAGACATCACCGTTATATCTCCTTACATAGAAGAGTTTGTCTTTAGTAGGAAATTATTTAGCTACAAGAAAAAAGCCGCTCTCCGAATTTTTTTTCGAATAGCGGCCCGACTATTCTGCTATTTTTAACCTCCAGAAATATACGAATATTTCTGGACCTCTATTATTTTTAACTATATATAAAGTTTCTATTCAATGTCAATGTCAATGTCAAGATTTCTTCTTACTGTTAAGACATCACTAAACGCTGAAATTGAACAGACCATGGCAAGGGAAGGAATACTTTAACTTATTGATTTCAGTATGAAATATTGAAGTATATGATGAAAATAAAAAATCACTCTTTCAGGAAGAACTCAATAAGTGTCTGGCACCCCTGAGAAATATGTTGGTTGGGATAAAGAAAAAAATATCTTGTCGTGTAGAATCTAAATTTACACGCTGTTAATGGATAATTCTATCCTCTGAGAATTTTCTTAAATGCTTTTACAGTTTACAACTATTTTTTCTTGTGAGATGCACAGAATTTCGATTTCCCAGCTGCGGAATTCTTACATTGCTTTCCTTCTTTGGTTTTTGCAGCACATTTTGCTTTCATTGCTTTTGCCATGTTCCCTCCTTATTTTAGTTTAGATAGATTGTATCACATTAAAAAATAGATTGGAAATATTTATAATTTATTTCAGAGGGAGAGATAAAATATCTAACCATTTTTTGTTATGGATTTCTCTATGGACTATGCACCCTTTTCAATGCCCAAAGTGATGCGGACTTCAGGAAGATATCGAGAATGGATTCTGCAGTTATTTT
>JAOUJR010000150.1 GCA_029883145.1 Nitrospirota bacterium | reverse complement strand
CAATATAAATGAGTTAATCTTTAGCATTTCTCTTGCTAAGTTTTAAGATATGGATTTCTACAGGTAATTTTTATTTAAAAACGCTCGCTTTTGATATTATTTTCCCAGGAAGATTAAAGGGTGATCGTTTTTATTAAACAAAGATCCTGTTAACCATGGAGCCAAGGATGAAAGAGAGGAAGCTTTATAATGTTGAATAAATATGTCTGATGCATTAAGAAGAGCAAAAAGACTTGTTGTTGGAGTAATTGGGTTTACCATTCTGTTGATCGGCATTTTGATGATAATTTTACCTGGTCCCGCTTTTATTTTGATACCAGTAGGTCTGGCAATTCTTGCTACACAATTTGCCTGGGCAAGGAGGTTGCTGAAAAAAGTGAAACGGAAAATAAAGTAGAATAAAGAAAAGGGATCTTGAGTTTATGGAAGAAAAACATTATAAGATTGTCACTGTAGAAGATTATGAGCCCTATATTGGAAAAGAAACGGTAGAACGTATAATGAGAAAGGCCCGAAAATTAAAGGATTTCCATATTGTAAATGTAAATTCTACTTACTATGGTGGCGGTGTGGCTGAGGTGTTATCTTCACTGACACTTTTATTTAACAGCGTAGGTATCAAAACAGGTTGGAGAGTAATTCAGGGATCCCCGGATTTCTTCAGTATTACCAAGAAAATGCATAATGCCCTTCAGGGAGGAAAGATTAACCTTACAAAACGGAAGAAGCAAATTTATGAAGACGTTATCTATGAGAATGCTATTAGAAACCATTTAGAACATGATATTGTTGTCATCCATGATCCTCAACCTCTTCCGATGATAAACCACTACAGGAAGAGAGGTCCCTGGATATGGCGTTGCCATATAGACCTTTCTAATCCAAATAGAAACCTTTGGTACTATTTTAAACAGTTTGTGGAGAAATATGATGCTGTAATTCTTACTCTCGAAGAATATAAGCAGAAACTGGAGACACCCCTTGTGTTTTTCCTGCCGGCGATAAATCCTTTCTCGATAAAGAACCGTAAGTTAACCGAAAAAGAAATCGATGAACGTCTGAAGCACTATGCTATTCCGACTGATCTTCCGCTTGTGGTACAGGTCTCACGCTTTGATCGATGGAAAGACCCGGAAGGGGCTATCAAAGCATTCAAATTAGCACGGAGAGAGGTGGACTGTACATTTGTTCTTCTTGGAAATGTTGCCACAGATGATCCTGAAGGCGCAGAGGTGTATGAGTCGCTTATAAAATGCAAGGAAGAGCGCATTATTATTCTTAGTTACCAAGATTCCGCACTGGTAAATGCTCTCCAGTCCAAAGCAGTAGTTGTCTTGCAAAAGTCAATTCGCGAAGGCTTCGGCCTTACAGTGGCCGAAGCTATGTGGAAAGGGACCCCGGTTATTGGAGGAAATGTTGGAGGGATCCGTTATCAGATAAAAAGTGGAGCTAACGGATTCCTTGTCTCTTCTGTCGAAGAGGCTGCAAAATGGATTATACAACTTATTAAAAACAAAAAGTTGAGAGAGACGATGGGGCAAAAAGCGAAGGAAAGTGTTAGGAAAAGGTTTTTACTAACGAGACTTTTAGAACAATATCTTGATCTATTCAATTCTTTTGAGACTAACTACAAACTTGTTATAAAATAATGTAAACAGGATAGCAATAATGAGGACAGGTGCTAACTATTTGAGAAACGGGAGAAGTGAATTTGTCGTATGGGCTCCTCTATCCAATGATATGGCAGTAAAGCTTATATCGCCACTTGAACGTATAATCCCGATGGAAAAAGATCATAGAGGATACTGGATTACCGAAGTTGATGATGTTTTCCCGGGAACCCTCTATCTTTATAAACTCGAGAATAGTATCGAAAGACCTGATCCTGCTTCTCGATTTCAGCCAGACGGGGTGCATGGTCCTTCACAGGTAATTGACCCTTATGATTTTCTCTGGTGGGATGATGACTGGAAAGGAATTCCTCTGGGTGATTTTATTATTTACGAATTACATGTTGGCACATTCACAAAAGAAGGGACTTTTAAAGCAATACTACAACATCTGAAGTATCTAAAGGAACTTGGGATAACCGCGATAGAGCTTATGCCTATTGCTCAATTTCCGGGAAGCAGGAACTGGGGATACGACGGGGTATACCTGTTTGCACCACAGAATTCCTATGGAGGAGGCCCTTATGAACTGAAAACATTAGTAAATGCATGTCATAAAGAGGGATTTGCAGTTATTCTTGATGTGGTCTATAACCACTTAGGGCCTGAAGGAAATTATCTGAATGATTTCGGACCATATTTTACTGACAGGTATAAAACTCCGTGGGGTGATGCAATAAATTTTGATGGCCCTTACAGTGATGAAGTGAGAAGATTTTTCATAAAAAATGCACTTTACTGGATAACTGAATACCATTTTGACGCGCTCAGAATTGATGCTATCCATGGCATCTTTGATTTCAGTGCAAAGCATTTTCTCCAGGAGCTGGGAGAAGTAGTGCACGCACAGGCTGAGAAGTTAGAGAGAAGAGTTTATATCATTCCTGAAAGTGACCTCAATGATGTAAGGGTTATCAATCCATTTGAGATAGGCGGATATGGGTTAGATGCACAATGGAATGACGATTTCCATCATGCTCTCCATACCCTGCTCACAGGTGAGAATAATGGATATTTCGAAGACTTTGGAACGATAGGGCATATGGAAAAGGCATTCAAAGAGGGCTTTGTCTATTCAGGTCAATATTCAAACTTCAGAAAACGTAAACATGGCAGTTTCTCAAAAAAGAGACCTGCACATCAGTTTGTCGTTTTTTCACAGAACCATGATCAGGTGGGGAACAGATTGTCTGGTAACAGGCTATCTGCCACCCAATCCCTGGAAAAGCTCAAACTTGCTGCAGGTGTGGTAATCCTTTCTCCATTCATACCCCTCTTGTTCATGGGTGAGGAATATGGTGAAAAATCACCATTCCAGTATTTTGTAAGCCACTCTGATGAAGACCTCATCGAGGCTGTAAGAAAGGGCAGGAGAGATGAATTCGCTTCTTTCCAATGGGAAGGAGAGATACCTGACCCTCAGGCTGAGAGCACTTTTTTAAATTCGAAGATACATATTGAGCTTAGACATCACGGAGAACATAATATACTTTTTGAGTTTTATAAAAAATTGATAAAGTTAAGGAAAGAAATTCCTTCCCTTCGTAATCTCAATAATGAGACCATGGAAGTAAAAGGCTTTGAAGAGGGAAAGACATTATTTTTAAGGAGATGGTTTAGAGATGATGAAGTTTTTTGTATATATAACTTTAATAATGAAAAGGTTAAAACTGTATTAAATATTTCTGAAGGAATATGGAATAAGATACTCGACTCTTCTTCAAGAGAATGGGGTGGAAGTGGTGGTTCGACAGAACATAAGATAGAGTCTTTTGGTTCTGAAATTTTAATTAGTCTCACTCCTCACAGTTTTGTTCTTTACAGGATGTCTAAAGGGGTAGAATAGATGGAGCGTTTCCTCTGCATTCACGGACACTTTTATCAACCACCGAGGGAAAACCCTTGGTTGGAGGCGATAGAGATACAGGACTCTGCTCATCCATATCATGATTGGAATGAGAGGGTTGCTGCTGAATGTTATGCCCCGAATTCTGCTTCGCGAATTTTGGATGGAGAAGACCGCATAATAGATATTGTCAGCAATTACGCCAGGATAAGCTTTAACTTTGGTCCCACTCTCCTGTCATGGTTAGAGACGTACTCGCCTGAAATCTATCAGGCCGTTCTTGATGCAGACAGGCAGAGTATAGAGTGGAGGTCTGGACATGGCAATGCAATTTCGCAGGTGTATAATCATATTATTATGCCCCTTGCTAATTCACGTGATAAGCGCACCCAGACAATATGGGGCATAAAGGATTTCGAATATAGGTTCAAGCGTCTTGCAGAGGGAATGTGGCTTCCGGAGACAGCAGTGGATTTGGAGACATTGGATATTCTTGCAGAACAGGACATAAGGTTTACAATCCTTGCTCCTCATCAGGCGTTCAGGGTGAGGAAAATTGGTACCGGGAAGTGGAAAGAAGTGAGTGGAGGGAGGATTGACCCTACAAGAGCATATCTATGTAGATTGCCATCGGGCAGAAGAATAAACATCTTTTTTTATGACGGGCTAATATCCCATGCAGTGGCATTTGAAGAATTGCTGAAAAAAGGAGAGGACTACGCAACCCGCCTATTATCAGGTTTTTCTGAAATAAGGCAATGGGCACAGATTCTTAATATTGCTACAGACGGCGAAACATATGGACATCACTATAAATTTGCAGATATGGCACTTGCATATGCCCTCAATTATATTGAGTCCAATGGTTTGGCGAGATTGACAAATTATGGTGAGTATCTTGAAAAGTATCCACCAACGTATGAAGTTGAAATAATTGATAACAGTTCGTGGAGCTGTATCCATGGCATCGAACGATGGAGGAGTAATTGTGGATGTAATTCTGGTGGCAATTCCGAATGGAACCAGGAATGGCGAACAGCATTACGTGATTCATTTGACTGGTTGAGAGACCAGCTTGCTTTTAGATTTGAGCATAAGTCAAAAGAATATCTGAAAAATCCTTGGAAAGCGAGGGAAGACTATATTGATGTTATACTTAATCGCTCAGAGACGAATTTTGAAAATTTCTTTGAAAAGCATGCATCAAGGAATCTTCACAATGAAGAGAAAATAATTTCCCTTAAGCTATTAGAAATACAAAGACATGCCATGTTGATGTACACAAGCTGCGGATGGTTTTTTGATGAGCTTTCAGGTCTTGAAACTGTGCAGGTTATTCAATATGCAGGCAGGGCTATTCAACTATCAGAAGAACTCTTCAATGATGGTCTTGAAAATGCCTTTCTGGAGAGACTTAAGATGGCAAAGAGCAATGTGCCCGAACATCAAGATGGAGCGAATATATATAAGAAATTCGTCAAACCAACGATGATAGACCTTAAAAAGGTTGGTGCA
>JAOUJR010000149.1 GCA_029883145.1 Nitrospirota bacterium | reverse complement strand
AGAGGTTCTGGATGAATACCCTGAAGTAGTGAATAAATTCCGAGAGTCATACCGCCTTCTTACCGGAAATGTAGTTAAGGATTTAATGGAGATTACTAAATAATAAGGTTCTTCTCCCATTTAGTTGCAAAGAGTCATTCCTGCGAAAGCAGGAATCCAGAATTATTTGCTGCGTATCTATCATATAAATCAACCCATTGTGGATTTTCTTTTTCAATCAGTTTTAGCTTCCATGCCCTCTTCCATTTCTTTATCTGTTTCTCCCTTTCAATAGCAGCTTTCGCAGACTCATGTACTTCATACCAGACCAGATGATGAACGTTGTATTTTTTAGTGAAGCCTTCAACCAAACCATGTTTATGTTCATAAACCCTTTTGACAATATCAGAAGTCACACCTGTGTATAAAGTACCATTTCGTTTACTGCAGAGGATATAAACGTAAAACTCTTTCATGGTTTTTTACTGGATTCCCGCCTTTGCGGGAATAACGTTTTAATATAGTCCTTTTGTTCGATTTGCAACTTTTTTGGAGATGAACCAATAATAAAAAAAAAGGGGCTGGATCTTCCAGCCCCCTTTTTGATCCTTCTGGAATTAGAACTTGTACACTAAGTCTACCTGAACGAGTGTGTACTTGCCTTCGTTTTTAACGGTACCTTTCCCAATAGGTGTATCAACCTTATAATCTCCAGCAGGTCCTTTTTCAACTGGCTCGCTCCTGAGAGGGGTAACCCTTAAGAAGAGTCTATCTGTAAGGTTATACCCGGCGCGAACAAAGTAGCCTTTTACGTTTGAGTGCATGAGGTCACTGTCATTGATGCGGCCCCAGACAGCATCAGGTTCAATCTTATAGTACGCCAGTTCGACGGAGAAATCACCCTTCTTTTTGTTTTCGCCGAATTTAAGAGCTGCAAATATTCCCGTATCCTGATTGCTCGGGACATTCTCAGCAGAATTTGTTATCCAATCGAAGGTGAGAGATATAGGAATTTTCTGGACCTTTGCCTTGAGGATAGTAATCCCTTCCCAGAGCTCGTAACCATAGGCGTACTTCGTTCCGGTGGCAACATCGATGGTATTTCCCATCGATCCTGAAACCTGAGCCAGGGTTTTGCCTACTCCCCCGACACGTATCACTCCTGGTGCATTCATTCCGCCATAACCGTAATAGCTGCCTGCGACTGTCCACTTTACATCAGGGGTAATCTTGATATCCACACCAGCCTGAACGAGCCCGAGGGTAGGATCTCCAACATCCTTGGCTTCACCCCACATAATGAATGTGCCGTAGATCCAGGGTGTAAAACTTCCCAAGGGGAGTGCGAGTTTAGTGTATACCCCGGCCGGGTTGGTATCTGGATCCCAGGTCATAAGGGTATGGAGGAAGTTCTTCGCATACTTTCCAGCTCCGAAGAATGAACCAGGTAGATCCTTCGGCCTATAGTCAAGGTATGTCCGGATGACACCAAAAGGAGACGTACCCATTGCACCCCACCACTTGTCGTCAGAAGTCTTGGGTGGGTATGCGCTCCCTTCATTCCAGTTGGTGCTGGTGGCGACATAGGCAGTAATCTCATCGGTTACCTTTCCTTCAAGGTAGAATCTCCAACGAAACCTGGGGTCATGACGGTCTGCCTTGTCACCTTCGCGATCAAAATACCCATGATACCTGATCCTCATATCAGAGCTAATCTTTATCCTCTTTACCCACTCAGGCAGTACATCAGCACCTCCAAGCTGTTCTATGACCACCTTCTTGACCTCGGCCAAATCCGTCTCTCTTGACTCAGCCGACAGAGCCTTCTGCTCTTCAAGTTGCTGATATAAGATCCCTATCTGCTCTTGTTGCATCTGCACAGACTTTTTCAACTGTTCCAGTTTATCCATGACCGCTTGATCTGACCCTGCATAGACAACCTGCGTTGCCACTAATCCAAGGATCAAAGCAAGTGCAAAGAATAACAGAACTTTTTTCATTCTTGTCTCCTTTCTTATAATGGTCTTAAATAGTTCCATGATACTTCAAAAAACCTACAACTTAAACCTTCTTATTCACTACCTCCTTCCCCTTATTTTCTTCATCCCCATGGAGGATGCTGTTCTGCTTAAAAGAACTTTCTTATTTAAAAATTCATATCATTTCATTACCCTGGCAGATTTGTAAAAATAATTATAACGATTAATCTTAATAACATTATTAGATGCCTTGCAAAAGTTATAGCACCCTTCAAGCACTTTTGTCAAGGAAAAAAACAGAATTTTTCTTGTATAGCAATCATACAGTTTTTTAAAAGACAAGCAACAACTATGCCAGTACACAATATCAAGAAAGTTATTGAAAATAAATGATTATATCAATAAATTTAATTTGAGTGTGTGTCTATTCTGCAACAGAGTGTGAATGATGGCTACAATATATTCATTATAGGGCAATACCGCTGGATAATGAGGGGTACCATTGTCATTGCGAGCGAAGCGTGGCAATCTTTATCTTTGAGATTGCTTCGTCACTTCGTTCCTCGCAATGACAATTTTCTGTGCCTTTTTTTACAAGATAAAAGCTTGACTTTTATATAATTTATATATATTTTTTAAATGCACACTGGGAGGTTCCCATGGGGAAAAAAGAAAAATATGACCTGACCATCTCTCACTACACTAAAATTATCAAGTCAAACCCAAAAGATTATAGGGCATATAACAATCGAGGGAACGCCTTTCAGTTAAAAGGCCACTATGACCTTTCCATCAATGACTACAACAAGTCTATTGAACTGAACCCAAAATTTGATTTGCCGTACATCAACGGGGGAAATGCCTATCAGAAAAAAGGCCAGTATGATCTTTCCATCAATGATTACAACAAAGCGATAGAGTTGAACCCGGGTAATATTATGGCCTATAACAATCGTGGTTTTATTTTTATCTTGATAGGGAAATTTGAAGAAACAGAGAAAGACATTCAAAAGGCGCTTGAACTTAATCCTGACAATATTTTTGCATTGAACAGTATGTCTGAGCTCTATGCGGCTAAAAATGATCCTGCAGAGGCTTGTAAGTGGCTGAGCAAAGCAATAGAAAAAGGATATATCAACTGGAATTATATAAAGACATCTAAAACGTATACTACTATTCGGAATTCATCTTGCTTCAAAACAATAATTTTTGGAAAGTAATGAGTATTGTCTCATAAATAACTATACTCATTTGTCATTCCTGCGGAAGCAGGAATCCAGAAAAACAAGGACTGGATTCCGCATCAAGTGCGGAATGACACGAAAAAAAATGTGTAAAGATCTGTTAGGGACATCCTCCCAGAGGGGATTATTAGATTTGTTTCATCTTTATTTCATAACACTGGGTTGCTAATTCTACAAGTTCATCGAATCTCCACGTCCCGCGGTCGGTGAGATGATGAAAGAGGTTTGATGGGATTGCATTAAGTCCGAGGTAGGAACCGCTGATTGCGCCTGCCATTGCTGCTGTTGTGTCTACATCACCGCCCACTTCAATGGCTGTATAAATAGTCTCCCAGTAATCATCAGGTGCCCTGAGAAAAGAATAAAGACTCCACAATACGCTGCTCACTACAAATGGTGAGATACCCTGCCACTCATCTTCATCAAGGTAATCACTCTCAATGCCTGCTTGAGAAATAAAATCTATAGCCTTATCAGGCGGCATAGATATCCATTTAATCAGTCTTATGAGTTCAGCGGAAAAAGTGGGTTCAATGAGCTTTACCAAATCTGAGAGTGAGGACAGAAATGAATCAGGGTTTATTTGTTTGCCCTGAAGAACAAGTGCCACTGCACCACTGATAGCTACTGCACCTGCCGAACACCTTGAATCCTTATGAGTAATACAGCCTTGACTATATGCTGCCTGAATCATAAGTTGTGTGTTATCAAAAAAGAATAAGCCAATAGGAGCAGCCCGCATAGCGCTCCCATTACCTGCAAAAGGAGCAGGGGTACCAGATTCTTGCCATGGTACTCCATGTATAAGTCTTAATGCTGCTTCTTTAGTTGAATAACCCCAACCTACAATCCTTCTCTCAAGAAAAATAGCTTTAATTCGTTCTGCATAGTCATAAGGATCAAAACTTTTACAGGCGACATAGCTCTGGAGAAGTTCACGAGCAAGTTGTGAATCATCTGAATATTGTCCGAATGGAAAAGGAAACCGGCCAAACTCTCCTGCCCTCCCAGCTTTGAGTATGTCTTCTACATACCGTTTGCATGCAGCTGGGGAATAGCCTTCTACGACAAAACCGAGGGCGTCCCCTAGACATTGACCGATCAGACAGCCAGTGAACTGTTCTTTACGTTGAATCATAATTATGCCATCTCACTTCCAAATACGTATTATGAAATGTTTTTTAAAACTAGATGTTTGATCAATTTTCATGAAATACTAAATTCTATCGCAAGGCCGAAGGTCTATTTGTTCCAGCATCTCTTCATCCAGCTCATGAATATATTCATGTAAAAAGAATATCTTTCTGCAGTCCATGCAGCATAAACTCACCGTTCTTCACCCAATAATGAGTTTTAATTTCCCACCACATTTTTTACACTTCATCATCGTTTACTATATCCTATAAAGGTTTGAAATTTAAAGTACCAATGCAGAGGGTTGTGCTATCATGTATCTATGCCTTTTGCAGAAAAAAGGCATGAAAGATGAGGCACTATGTTCAAAAGCTTTATGAGTGTATTGGTGATATTGTGAGCCGAAAACTTAAAGAAAAAGCAGACTTTCTGTTGTCAAAGGAAAAAGGGACAATTTTTAAAGACCCCGGGGGCAGGATTACTATTGCTCTTGTTTATCCGAATACTTACCACGTGGGGATGTCAAACCTTGGTTTTCAGGGAATTTACGGGCTTTTAAACAGTATGGATAATGTGGTATGCGAAAGGGCTTTCCTTCCAGGGGAAATGGATTTTGACGAATATGTGAGAACAGACACAGAACTCTTTTCTTTAGAATCAAAGAAACCCCTTAATAGATTTGATATTGTGGCATTCTCGGTCTCTTTTGAAAAT
>JAOUJR010000148.1 GCA_029883145.1 Nitrospirota bacterium | reverse complement strand
CCCCACAAAGCCCTTGCATCTTTAAATTTAACGGTACCCTCATCAATAGTTACATACACAGGTATCTGGCTGGCACCTTTAATCACAACTGCGCCATAACCTGCCTGCCATAACGCAATAGCACTTCTTCCACCAGCATGGCTTTCTCCCAGGAAATTATTATGGGGAGACTTAAAAAGGGAGACGGTTTTGGAGACCATGGGAAATTTCCCTGTTAACGCACCTATCGAAAATACGACAACATTATCCGGGCTGTAAGGGTCTATTTTAGGGTCAAGAAATTCTTTAAGCAGCTTGAGTCCTGCACCAGTACCCCCAAGATACTCTCTAAAATAAGTTTCTCTTTCCTCAATACGGTAAGAGTGCTTTTTAAGATCAATGATTAAAACTCTATTTACGTACGGGTCCATTTTTGACCTCTTCTTTTCCGATTACCTTATGGGGGCAGTAGTCTACACAGAAACCGCAATAGAGACACATAAGGGGCTTACCTTCTTCCTCATCCATGGTGATCGCAGACATCGGACATGCATCAATACAACTACCACACCCTATACACTTTTCTCTATCAAGCTTTACCCCGCCTACTTTTCTCTTCTTTAAAGCAGAAACAGGACAGACATACATACAGGAGGGGTCTTCACATGCCCTGCATATGATTACCGTAAAGCCTCGTTCCATTCCACCAATAGAGCGTATATGGATCCTTGGACTTTCAAGTGAGGCTTTCCCTTCTCTCCTCGTGCATGCGAACATACACGTTTCACAGCCTACACACCTTTCTGAATCTAATACCTTTATCCTTCTTATCATGTCTCTTATGTAGTAACTGTCTCTTTCGATAAATAAATTTAAGTATAGATAATATTTTTAATATTTTTCAATGTAATTTATTTTTTTAGGAACATCTCTCTATAATTCCTAAAAAGTCTGTTATTCTAAGTACATCAATTGTTTTTTGTTATGCTAAAATAGCATCGAGCAAGGAGGCATGGTCAGATACGGCTATTGTTGATAATATAAGCACTATATATAAGAGAATATCCTATGCTGCTATGAGAGCAGGGAGGAATCCTGAAGATGTCAAGCTTGTTGCTGTGACAAAGACTGTTGATACTGAAAGGATAAATGAGGCGGTAGAGTGGGGGCTGAGAGTATTTGGAGAGAGCAGGGTTCAGGAGGCAAAAGATAAAATCTCAAATCTCAAATCTCAAATCTCAAATACAATGATAGAATGGCATCTTGTAGGCCATCTCCAGAAAAACAAGGCAAAAATAGCAGTTCAGCTTTTTGACCTGATTCATTCGCTTGATTCAGCAGAACTCGCTGCTGAAATCAATAAAAACGCAGAGAAGATTGGCAAGACGCAGAAGGTTTTATTACAGGTGAAACTTTCAAAAGAAGAGACAAAGCATGGTGTGGCAAAGGAAGATCTTTTAGATTTAGTTAAAGCTGTATCAGAGATGAACAACTTGAAACTCGAAGGTCTTATGACCATGCCACCATTTTCTGATGACCCTGAGATGGTAAGACCTTATTTTAGAGAGTTAAGGAAATTAAGAGATAATATTGAAAAGTCAGGATTTGCACTCCCGGAACTTTCTATGGGCATGACAAATGATTTCGAGGTTGCGATCGAAGAAGGTGCAACAATGGTGAGGATAGGGACAGGGATATTTGCCAATGGCTCTTAAAGGGGAAAAGTAAACTGGAGGATATGATGATAGGTTTTATTGGCGGCGGGAATATGGCAGAAGCGCTTATTAATGGCATTTATGGTAGGCATGCAAAGGATATAATCGTCTCTGAACCGAGGGATGAGAGACGTGAATATCTTGAAAAGAAATATAAGATAAAAAGTACTCCAGACAATAAAGAAGTCGTCAAGAATTGTAACATTATCATACTTGCGGTCAAACCTCAGAATATGGATGAGGTCACTGCTGAGATCTCTGACGTAATTTCACCTGATAAGATAGTAGTATCAATTGCTGCGGGCATCACACTATCTTATCTCTCATCAAGGCTTAAGATATCAAAGATAATCCGTGTAATGCCTAACACACCTGCACTCATTCAGGAAGGGATATCAGTTATGTCAATGTGCGAATGTATTCATGATAAGGAAGTCGGTCTGATAAGAGATATTTTCATGTCTGTGGGAAGGCTGCTGGTGCTCCCGGAGAAATATATGAATGCGATAACAGCACTTTCAGGAAGCGGACCTGCATTCATTGCATTGTTTATTGAGGCGATGATAGAAGGTGGTGTAAGAACGGGACTGAGCAAGAAAGATGCTACCGAACTTGCAGGTCAGACCCTGTTAGGAACTGCAAAGCTCCTTGATACAGGCATGTCTCCTGCAAAACTCAGAGAAATGGTTACATCACCCGGCGGAACAACTGCGGCAGGTCTTAGAGTTTTTCAAGAAAAAGGATTTGTAGATATTGTGAAAGACGCATTACAAGCAGCTACCGAACGGGCAAAGGAATTAGGGAGGTAGGAAGAATATGTTTATATTTTCCAATTTACTCATTGCTGTAGCAAATATACTCGACATAGCGCTCACTATCTATATGTGGGTAATAATCATTGCTGCATTAATAAGCTGGGTGAGTCCTGACCCATACAACCCTGTTGTCAGATTTTTACGTGCGGTGACTGAACCTGTATTACGACCGATCAGGAGGCTCATTGGATTCAGGACAGGCCTTGACTTCTCACCCATGGTTGTAATACTTGCCATATTATTTGTAAAGTATTTTCTCATAACATCTTTAATAGAGTTTGCCTATAAATTAAAAAGAGGAGGCATGGTATGAGGATAACGCCACTTGATATTCAGCAAAAACAGTTTCCCATGAAGTTCAGGGGATTTGATGTTGAAGAGGTATATGCGTTTCTTGAGGTAATCAGGGAAGAGATGGAAGATTTGCTCAGGGAAAACGCATCACTGAAAGAAAATGTGTACAGGCTGGAAAACCAGATTAAAGAGTTCAAAGACATGGAGACCACGCTCAGAGAAACCCTGATAACTGCACAGCAGATGGTTGAGGACTATAAGACAAATGCCCGGAAAGAGGCAGAGCTCCTCGTGAAAGAAGCAGAGATTAAGACAGATACCATGCTGAAGGAAGCACAGGAAAAGGTGATAAAGATCCATGAGGATATTGTTGACCTGAAAGGAATACGGCGTCATTTTAAGGAAGAGCTTAAGAGATTGATTGAAAGCCACTTGAAGATGCTCGAGTATGATAAAGAGAGAGAAGGAGAAGAAGAAAAAGGTATCAAGGAAGAACTATGAGGCATCGTCGTGAGTTCAGCCGAACGATATAACGCCCTGAAGGGCGTCCAGGATATCTATCCACGAGAAGTATTCATATGGCAGAAGATTGAGAACACTGCCAAGGATGTCTTCTCAGCTTATGGTTTTCAAGAGCTACGCGCACCTATAATCGAAACGACTGATATATTTGTGAGAAGTATAGGGGAAACCACCGACATTGTTGAAAAAGAGATGTACACATTCCCTGATAAAGCAGGCAGAAGTATTACCCTCCGTCCTGAAGGGACAGCCCCGCTCGTCAGGTGTTATGTTCAAAATCACCTCTATAATCTTCCTTCACCGCAGAAGTTTTTCTATTCAGGGCCAATGTTCAGATATGAACGACCCCAGAAAGGCCGTTTCAGACAGTTCTATCAGATAGGTGTTGAGGCGCTTGGCTCATCAGACCCGAAGCTGGATGCAGAGATAATCTCAATGCTTAGACTCTTCTTTGAGAGGCTTGGTCTTGAGGGGCTTCATTTCGAGGTAAATTCCATCGGCTGTGAGAAATGCAGGCCTGATTATAAAAATGCCCTCTTGAATTTTTTCTCTGATAAAATTAACAGGCTCTGTCCTGATTGTAAAAGGAGATTCGAGTATAATCCTCTCAGGATACTTGACTGCAAGGTAGATGAGTGTATAACGCTCAGGACAGGTGCACCTAAAGTGATAGAATTCCTCTGCAATGAGTGCAGGGACCACTTTAATGCACTTCTCTATCTCCTTAGTTTGCTTAATATTTCTTATGACATAAACCCTGATATGGTCAGAGGACTTGATTATTACACAAGAACAACTTTTGAGGTAACAACCAAACAACTCGGAGCTCAAAATGCAGTTGCTGCAGGCGGCCGCTACGATAAACTCGTTGAGGAATTTGGGGGACCCCCTACACCTGCGATTGGTTTTGCAATAGGGATGGAAAGAGTTGTAGAACTTCTTCAATTGTCAAATAAAGAGGAGATACCTCATCCTAAAGTTTTTATTGCTGCAATCGGAGCTTCTGCAGAAAAAGAAGCACTTATTATTGCAACCAGGTTTAGAGAAGATGGGATATGGGTTGAAATCGGGTATGCAGGTAATTCTCTGAAGAGCCAGATGAGAAGGGCAGACAGACTATCTGCAGATTATGTCCTGATTATCGGTGATGACGAGATCAGTTCAGGAAAATTAAAATGGAAACACCTTTCAGACAGGACTCAGGGTGAGATACTGTTTAGTGAAGTGCATGATTTCTTTAAGTAGCTTAAAGTCATTGAACTGTTGAAGTAATATCCTGTTTGCATTAGTCAAAACTTCATATAAGGGCTATGAATGCAAGAAAAATAGCACGATTCGCAATTGAAAAAAAGGGTGCAACTCAAAAAATAAATGAATTATCCCCCCTTCTCAGTCTCCTAAAAAAAAGAAGATTAAGGACAATCGTTGAAATAGGGACAGCTCAGGGAGGAACACTTTATGCGTGGTGTAAAATTTCACAGCCAGATGCCTTAATAGCCAGCATAGATTTACCCGGTGGCCCTTTTGGCGGAGGGTATGCACTGAATGACATAAAAAAATTCAGAAAATATAAGAGGAAAAACCAGAAGCTCTATTTTTTCAGGAAAGATTCACATAAACAAACGACAAAGAAAAAATTAATGGAAATATTAAGGGGTCGGAAAATAGATTTTTTGTTTATTGATGGAGATCATAGATATACAGGTGTTAAAAAAGACTTTCACCTATATTCTCCGCTTGTAAAGCCTGGTGGTCTCATTGCATTTCATGACATTCTTTTT